>NZ_JASDDF010000033.1:0-55605 GCF_030407535.1 Pseudoalteromonas sp. APC 3224
GTTTTTATACAAAAGAAACAACAATTTAATTCAACATCAAACACGTGCATCCAGTTTATCTATGATGTTAAAGTGTAAAAATAATGATCGCATAATCAATTTCTCTACTAACAATAACGTTGATCATTTTTCCTGTTTCGAATTTAAAAATACCTACATGGAAGAGTAAATATGGATTATATACACAAAACTATTTCGCAATTAAAGCAGACGAGTCCTGCGCAATGTGAGTTTTATCAAGCTGTAGAAGAAGTGCTAGACTCTCTAGAGCCTATATTTTCGCAAACCAGTCACTACCAACAACAAGCAATTATTCAAAGAATGGTAGAGCCAGAGCGCCAATTAATGTTTCGTGTGCCTTGGGTTGATGACGAGGGCAATATTCAAGTCAATAAAGGCTACCGTATCGAATTTAATTCGGCGTTGGGACCATATAAAGGCGGCTTACGTTTTCATCCTAGTGTGAATGCCAGCATTATAAAGTTTTTAGGGTTTGAACAAATTTTTAAAAATGCACTAACTGGTTTGCCTATAGGTGGTGGCAAAGGAGGCGCTAATTTTGATCCTAAAGGACGCTCTGATGGCGAGATAATGCGCTTTTGCCAATCGTTTATGACCGAGTTATATCGTCATATTGGTCCTACAACCGATGTACCTGCAGGGGATATTGGCGTAGGGGCGAGAGAAATTGGTTATATGTTTGGCCAATACAAACGCTTAACAGGGCGCTATGAAGGCATACTAACCGGTAAAAGTTTACTTTGGGGCGGATCGCTTGCTCGCAAAGAAGCAACGGGTTATGGCGCGGTGTATTTTGCTAACTATATGCTTGAAGATCGTGATGACAGCTTATCAGGAAAACGCTGTTTAATTTCAGGCTCAGGCAATGTGGCAATTTATGCCATGGAAAAATTATATCAACTAGGGGCTACGCCTATTGCCTGTAGTGACTCAAAAGGCACTTTGTACGATGAGAGTGGCATTGATTTAAAACTTATTAAGCAATTAAAAGAACAGTCACGAGGATGCCTGAGTGACTACCTAGATACTCACTCTCAGGCAAAGTATACGCCTCGCGATGAGTACCCTCAGGATGGTCATGCTGTATGGCGTTACAGTGCGGATGCGGCTTTTCCTTGTGCTACACAAAACGAATTAACCCAAGCGGATGCAAAAGCACTACTTGAAAATGGCTGTATTTTAGTCAGTGAAGGGGCGAATATGCCCTCAACCAAAGAAGCGATTGATTGCTTTATTGAAGCAAAAATTGCTTATGCCCCTGGCAAAGCAGCGAATGCCGGTGGGGTAGCAACCAGTCAATTAGAAATGGCACAAAATGCCAGTATGCAAAGCTGGACATTTGAGCAAGTAGATGAAAAGCTTAAACAAATAATGAAAGATATATTCACAACAGCCAACGACACTGCAAAAGAGTTTGATCAACCCGGTAACTTACTTTTAGGCGCTAACATCGCTGGATTTAGACGTGTAGCCGATGCAATGATTGAACAAGGTGTAGTGTAACAGCTCGGTTAATATATAATTTTTAGTAGCTTATACCTGTTTGATAGTGACATTTAATAAGTGTTGAACGAACAGGCAGGTATGAGCGAAAGATAGTTATTGAAGTGAGGTGTCATTAGCTAAGTTATATTAAAAGGGCACTTTCGTCATTTCTACATATTCAAATAATCTACAAAAAGCATAATATTTATAACTAGCAATAGCTTACACTATTTGTTATTAATATAAGTTCATAAAATGAGGATGTTTTTCGTGAAAATAGAGAAGCTGTCCTCTAATAAAGCTGTGACATGCAAAAAGGAATTTCGTATGAATATCAATGCAACAATTCTCGGTCAATTTATTTTTATATCAATGATCGTAATAACTGGTTTAAGCTTTTATCTCGGTAAACGTAAAACCCAAAATGTTAAAACAACAACCTTTATTGGTTTTTTATTGTCATTTATACCGCTATTAGGTTTAATATTTGTCGCAGTTTTGGCACTCAAAAACGATGTTATAAATAATAATGACTCTACTATTTAGGTGCCTAATTTTATATAAAATCCATTTTAATTTTTCTAAAACAGTTGGTTAGGCTCTGAACCATTACATATTGAAACCACTGTTTAGTGCGCTTAATATGACGTTAAAAGGCCTAATCTAACCCCAGCTTAAATTTAAAATGAATACGTGTCGAAAATATTCAATACCTATATTGAGACAAAAGCTATCTTAGCTCCAACTACATTTAAGGAGGTGAGATATGTTTTTTCGTGCAAATTATTTTGAGCTAGCACCTAAAGCAATACAGATTCTGATGAACCAAGAAGACTATCTGCGTAAGCAATTTAGTATTTCAGAAACAGTAACAATCCCGATCTGGGAATTGATTAAACTAAGAGTGTCGCAGATGAATCAGTGTGCCTTTTGTATTGATATGCACAGCAAAGACGCATTGAGTCATGGGGAAACTCATGAACGTATTATTGGCTTAAGTGCATGGCGTAATATGCCTTTATATTCTAAGACAGAACTAGCTGCGCTCGATTGGGCTGAATATTTGACCCTAGCTAACCCCGTAGACGAAGAGTTCTATAAGAATACGGTAGAAGTATTAGGTGAAAAAGCTGTAGTGGATTTGACCATTGCGATTAATGCTATCAATAGCTGGAATCGAATTGCTAAGACGTTTATGCCAGAGGTAGGCAGCTATAAACCGTAATAAATTATTTGAACAGGCATTTAATTTTCAGTTGTCTCAACCATCGGGGCAGCTGTCTGCGTTTGTGCAGGGAGTATGGTCAGCATCTGTACAGCAACCGGTTCCGATAGTAAAGCCGCTGTATTCTGATGCTGGCAGCGGCATTATTTTTAACCTTGTTGGTGACGTGATGATTGGCAATGAAACCCTGCCGGAAGGTGTCATTATGCTTGCTATAAATAAACAGACTGAGAATATTGTTCTGCAATCTGGAGCACAACTCTCAGGCATTCGTTTCCATCCAGCCATTTGCTATGGTGTTTTGGGACAGCATTACGACAAGCCAACACTTTTATTGCCAGAGGAAGACCAGCTTTATAACCTTTATGGGGTTTATAATGATCTCCGAATTCAAAAAGACATTGAAAGGCGAATTGAAACTCTGCACCGCTGGGCAGATAAAAACCTAGATTATTCCAAAGTAATTCCAGCCCCTCTGAAGAAAGCACTAATGTATATCGAGCAGGATGAAACGCCGGGGCAATTAAGTGCAAGTATTGATTTGAGCCAACGGCAAATTGAGCGTATTTTTAAACTTTGGCTAGAAATGACTCCCAAACATTATCAGCGGATTTTAAGGGTTAAAAAAACAATCAGCTTTTTACGAACATACAAAAAAGCAAACTTAGCTGATGTTGCTCACCAATTTGGATTTAGTGATCAGGCGCATATGACACGGGAATTTCGTACTTTTGCATGTATTACGCCAGGGCAAATAGAGTGAGTTTTTGGCTTTCATACTTGGTTACCACCGGTAAATGTTTTTCAGCTAACTCAATAAAACTAATTTCGTGCAAAGCCTATTTATCAAATCATTAAACAGGACAAAAATAGTTGGCATTTGCTCCTTTTTCGCTTATTTTAGCCAACCATTTTTTGCCTCATAATGAGGTATCACTTTTGTAGGAAACGCACGATGAAAACAATAATCTTCAGTCTTTTAATAGTCACTACTTTATTTTCAGCTAGCACGTTCGCAAATAATGATTCGCAATACGAACAAATGGCAAAGCAACTTTCAAAACAGCTAGAAACTTCCATGAAAGTAATGAATAACCCAAAGTTAATTAAAGCCAATGCAAAATATATAAAAAGTTTATATGAAGCTTTGGTTGAAGAGGGTTTTACTAAAGAGCAAGCATTACAACTCGTTGCAGCAACTCTAGCAAGCAAAAAGTAAAACTAACGAGCCTAGCAACCATGTGAATACTAACAGCTCACTCAGTTTTGCTTCGCTTCACATTTTAGCAAATTACTACCAGCCCCTCCTGCGGGGCTATGGATCAAAACGGAGACTGGAGTATAACTATGCTATTAGCTAATCTCTCACACCCGTTAGCTTAAGCTGACACCCATTCTAAAAATTCAATATGTAAAAGCGGACTTGTATTTTGAATTTGGTACAGTTTTAACAAATAAATAAAGTGACTGTTTTTAGATTTTATTCGCCTCATATCTAACTGATAATGCCAACTAATAAATTTGGAGTTTATCTGATAGGTAAGTACTAGCGATTATTTCTGTAATTTGTAAAATTTTACTAATCCTTTTGATAGCCCAATAGGAAAGGTCGAGTGATGATCGCTTCCTTCAACAACTTCCTCTTCTAGCTTTAATTTTTGGTAATTACGTGAGCGTAATAGATTTGCAAACTTCACATGACCTGCGACCATATCTTCTTTCATGCCATTTTCTAACGTTTCTAATGCGCCAGTTACCATAAACACATTAGCCTGCAGCGATGTGTTTTTCTGGGCATATTTATTTTCTAACTCAAATATCCAATTATTCTTAAACCAGAGTGAAGGGCTTGTTAAGATATAAGTAGCAAACAACTCAGGCTTGGTCAACAATACCCAAGCGGCAAAAGATCCCCCCAATGATTGCCCAGACAATATTCTTTGTTCAGTGTTAACTCGGTAATTGCGCTCAATGTACTGAAAGATTTCTTTTTCAATAAATGCTAAGTATTCAGTTGCTCCACCTGTGGTGTATTTTGTCCAGCTCTGATCAACGACAGGTGTTAAATCTCTAACTCGACTAAATTGACCGTCTTCTCCGTGAGCAAATGAAATACCAACAATAATGACTTTATCCATGTCTCGAACATGAGTGACACCAGCAGCTACTTTAAAAGTATAAGGTCCATCATTTAAGTAAAGTACAGGGTATTTTTTAGATTTATTCTCTACTAAGAAATAACTACGGGGTACTTTGATATATAAATCGTATTTTTTACCCAGCACTGTGGATTTAATTGTTACTACTTTACTGTTAGCAATTTCAAAACGATGGCCTTCAGCGAGTGCAAGATTGCTGCAAATTATATTGAGCATAAAAATTAAAGCTAAGTATTTTACAAAACACGAGGAGGAAAAAATTAAACTGCATATTGTCAAAAAAGTAGTCGGTTTCATTTTTGCTAAATCCTTTGCTATCGATAATGTTAAAGTTAAAAGTTTTTAGTATGACAAACAGTAACTTGATGTTCATCTATCGTTTTATCCAGTCTCAAACTCAAAGTGCGACACGTGTCACGGTGTTGCGTTTTAATATATAGGATGTTAAAGTGCGACACAAGTCACACCTCTTGAGTGTTTATATGAAACCCAATTCAACAGAGTTAGAAATACTGAAATTACTTTGGAAAAAACAGCCACGTACAGCCAAAGAGATTCATGAACACTTAGAATCAAAGTATGGCTGGTCATACTCATCTACACGTAAAACCTTAGAAAGAATGGGCAATAAAGGAATTTTAGAGGTGGGCTCCTCTGGCAACAAAAAAACCTTTAAAGCATTAATTGAGAAAATACCGACGCTAGCATCTTATATGCAGGAATTCGCAACCAATGTCTTAGAGTTAGATGAACCACTCCCTGTCACTATGTTCGCTGATAGCCGTTTAATAAATAAAGCTGAAGTCGATGAATTAGAGGAATTGTTAAATCAACTTTCAAAGGATGAAAAACAAAAGTAGTGGACTCTTTCATTATTCAATTCATAGTAAATAGTATTTTTCCTTGGCTTATATTTTCTGGGCTTGTTTATGTTTGCTCATCTTATATAACCAAGCACGACAATACCTCGCCAGGTATTTGGTGGTCTGCGCTTATAGCCAGCTTTTTACCTTTTATTCCTTTATCTCTTGGCACTATTAATATACCTATCCCTGATTTCGATTATATAAGCTCTAGTTTGCAAAGTGCACAAATAGTAAAGCAAGCCAGTATAACCCATGTAAGTTTGCAGAAAATTGATTTAATCTCAACAGCGCTAATTGTTGGTTACTTTGGTTTTACCTGCTTAAAACTCGTTAAATTATTGCTTGTGTGGCAGAAACTCAAAAGCTTAACGAGATCTTCTGAGTCAATAAATGAGCTGTCGACTAGTAAGGTGAAGATTGTCATTTCCTCGCAAAACCACAGTCCTTTTGTCATTGGTATAACAACAGCCTATGTTGTGCTACCTCATTATTTTTCATTCCTAAATAAAGATCAGCAAGGCATTTTGATTCAACACGAGCTAACCCATATTACAAACAAAGATCATATTACGATTCTTTTATGGAGGATCTTAAGCATCGTTTTATGGATAAACCCATTTGTTAAAAAGATGGAATGGCAGTTTATTCGCGCTATGGAGCATAGGTGTGATAGACATACAATATGTCGCTTTAATCTCAACAAACATGATTATGCTAAGGCACTGCTGCAATCATTAAAAAAGAGCATTCAATTTAGTAACAACAATCCAGTCGCTCAATTTAGTTCTGCTGTGCTTTGTGCTGATGATTACAAAGCGAGGCTTTCAAATATTGCTTCGCCATCGAGTAAAAGCAAACTTGCTTTAACTTTTAAGTTCTTCTTAATGATACTGGTTATTTTTAGTCTGCATACATTTTTAAAAGACCCCGCAATGACAGGGAAGCTCACTTGGCAACATCCACTAAATAGCCATACGATCAGCTCAACATTTCGTAGCATAAGCAAAGTCAGAGGATATAAACCGCATCAAGGTATAGACTATGTTGCCCAAAGAGGAAGCCCTGTGCTGTCTGCTGCAGATGGAGTAATAGTTATTTCAGGTAACAAAACCTTGCATTCGAACTATGGAAATACTGTATTAATTCAACATAAAAGTGGCTATCAAACGTTATATGCGCACCTAGAATCAAGTGACGCTAAAGTCGGCTCTTGGGTTAAAGCAGGGCAGGTTATTGGTATCATTGGTGATACAGGTAAAACGACAGGGGTTCATCTGCACTTTGAAGTAATTAAAGACAACCAAAGAGTTGATCCTAGTTTAGTTCTCGTTACTAAATCATAAAATAATGGCTTTTATTTCAAATGTTTATAGAGTTATAAAGGTGTAATATGTATCAAAAGCTGCTTTTTATTATTTTTACTTTTCTTTTTAGTTCATTTAGCTATGGTGGCAAAGTATATGAGAGCTTCCCAGACAAAGTAAATCCATCAGAGCATTATGTTTTTTATTCTCACGGATTCATTGTAGAGGGTAAAGATCCCACACCTATTCATGAGCGTTGGGGGCAATATAACTTTCCAGCGATTAAACAGGAACTTGCCGACTCAAGCTATCATTTAATTGCTACTCATCGGCCAGCTAAGACTCCCCCTTTTAACTACGCTCAACAGCTATCTAAACAAGTAACTAAGTTACTAAAAAATGGCATACCTGCGAGCAATATATCGCTAGTTGGCTTTTCCCGCGGCGGGTTTATTACGGCAATTACATCGAGCCATTTAAAAAACATGGATATTAACGTTGTGATTTTAGCGGCTTGTACCAGTGGATTAGCTAAAAAAGCAGAAATAGCTATTTATGGTCATTTATTTTCAGTCTATGAAACCTCTGATTCTGTTGGTTCGTGTGACGACTTAGTTGCTAGGAGTGTTGATACGGTTAGTTCTTACACAGAAATATCTATTTCAACGGGTAAAGAACATGGCGCTTTTTTCACAC
The DNA here is from genome assembly GCF_030407535.1 of Pseudoalteromonas sp. APC 3224. GTDB lineage: Bacteria > Pseudomonadota > Gammaproteobacteria > Enterobacterales > Alteromonadaceae > Pseudoalteromonas. The sequence goes on from NZ_JASDDF010000033.1 coordinate 7,757, forward strand.
CGAGAAAAGAATGGATATTACCCGTTAAAGCGTGGCTCAAACGTAAAAAGATTCAGTAATATCGTATAAGCCTAAGTTCACATAGCCGATAATTAAATTTAAACAATTTTAAAAAATAATAAGCTAAGGATTAAATCAACTTCATGGAAATTAGAAAATTAAATTCTCTAAGAGCTTTAGCTGCCCTTATTGTATTTGTTACTCACTTTTCAGATATTACTCATTGGTTAAATGGTTCACTAGGCGGCGGTTCAGGAGCCTATGGCGTAATGTTATTTTTCCTTCTTAGTGGTTTTTTAATGTCATTTCTCTATTTAGATACCAAATTTAGCAGAGCGAACATTAGACGATACGTACTAGCTAGAGCCGGACGAGTTTTACCTCTGTACCTTGTAATTGTTTTTAGCTCTTACTTATTAACTCAAAATAATTATGACATTTTATACAACATAACTGATCTTAATTCGCTAATAGGTCACCTTTTGTTCATGCATGGTGAAAGCGTACTTTGGACAATTCCACCAGAAATACAATTTTATATAATCTTACTTGTTTTTTGGTTTTTAGCAGGCGATAGAAAAGGGTATATATATTTACTAATTGTGACTTTTATGATGTTTTGGTACTTGGCTGACTTCCCAAGAGTATTTGGTGAAATTAAAAGTGTCCATTACAACATATTTAGTACTTTAAGAACGTTACCGTACTTTTTTATTGGCGTTATATTTGGTTTGCATTACAAGTTATTTAAAGTGCCGAGTTATATGAAGAGCAACTGGTTTATATTAGCTTTGTGTTTAATACCTTTATTGTATCCTGAGTTTTCACCTATTAACGAGGGTGACAAGAAAAGAATGTGGCTTAGTTATGAAGTTCTATTTGTTATGAGTACAGTATTCTTTTGTGTTGTTTTTTTAATCCCAGACAACAATATTTTTTTAGCAAATAAGGTTGGTGACTTTTTAGGTAAAGTGTCTTACTCATTTTATTTATTGCATATGCCTATTATTGGAATGGTGAATAAGTTTAATTTAAATATTGAACTTAAACTGTTGCTATCACTAAGCCTGAGTGTTTTTTTTGCGCATCTATCGTACGTATTCTTTGAAAGGCCTATTGCAAATAAAATTAGAAGCGCCTCAAATAAAAAGAAGCTCAACATTTAAATTTTACACATTTAAGAAAGCTAGAATGTTTATTACACTGGACTTTGTTGTTTATTCTGCTCCATATCACTAGGTGCGAAAGAAAATAGAGAGTTTAAAATTCGAAATACGCATCCTCTAATGTTGCTGAGCCTTAGATTGATAATTTATATTTAAAATACAATGCAACGTTTAATCGTTGCATTGTAATAAAGTAGCCGTTAATTATTACGAAAATGCAGATTCGGCGAGCTCTTCTTGCATTTGTTCGCGCATTTTAAATTTTTGCAATTTGCCGGTTACCGTCATCGGGTAATGTTCAACAAAGCGAATATATTTAGGCTGTTTAAAGTAGGCGAGTTTGTCTTTTAAAAATAATCGAATTGCTTGCTCATCAAGCACTTCACCTTCTTTAGGCTGGATCCAGGCACACACTTCTTCGCCAAACTTTTCATCGGAAATACCAAAAATTGCCGCATCTTGTATCCCTGGGTAGGTGTATAAAACTTCCTCAATCTCACGGGGATATATATTTTCTCCGCCGCGAATAATCATGTCTTTAATTCTGCCAACAATACTGACAAAGCCTTCACTGTCCATTACCCCTAAATCGCCAGAATGTAACCAACCTTGATTATCGATAGTAGCTTTGGTTTTTTCTTCATCGTTCCAATAGCAACGCATAATACCAGCTCCACGGCTACAGACTTCACCTGGTTGGCCTATTTTTTGAACTTCTCCCACCTCATCAATAATCTTTACTTCAGTGTGCGCAAGCGCTCGTCCTACTGTGGTGACTTGACGCTCAATTGATGAGTCGGTTTCAGTGATATTGTTGATTGGGCTACACTCTGTTTGTCCATAGGCTATAACGACTTGGTTCATATTCATTAGTGTTTGTACTTTACGCATAACTTGTTCGGGGCAGGTTGAACCTGCCATAACGCCGGTTCGTAATGTACTTAAATCATAATCACTAAAGTTATTAAGCTCTAATTCGCTTATAAACATGGTAGGCACGCCATGAAGCCCGGTACATTTTTCTTGTTGGACCACCTCTAATGTGGTTTTTGGATCGAAAGAATCACTTGGATAAATAGCTGCAGCGCCTTTACTTACGCACAATAAGCTGCCTAAAACCATGCCAAAGCAATGATAAAGCGGTACAGGGATACATAGCTTATCATGTTCAGTAAAATGCATTGCTTGGGCAACAAGCAGTGCATTATTAAGAATGTTTTTATGCGTTAGCGTAGCCCCTTTAGGGTTTCCTGTAGTGCCAGAGGTAAACTGAATATTAATGTCTTGATTACAATTTAGGGTTTTAGCCACCGCTTGAAGTTCTAACTGGTGCGCATCTGAGGGCAAAGCGAGTACTTCATTAAATGAAAACATGCCATTTACTGGCTCATCACCTATACAAATTATATTTTTTAATGAAGGGAGCTTAGCGGCTTTTAATTTCCCTTTTTGGCAACTATTTAGCTCTGGGGCTAAACTTTGTAGCATATTAACGTAGTGACTGCCCTTAAATGAGGTAGCAGTAATAAGCGTGGAACATTCAACACTATTAAGTGCATATTGCAGTTCACTGGGGCGGTAAGCTGGGTTAATACACACCATGATTGCGCCGATTTTAGCCGTTGCAAATTGAGTTAAGCACCATTGTATATTATTGGGTGACCAAATACCGACCCTGTCACCTGATTTAACCCCTAATGCCAACAACCCCATAGCAAGCTGATCAATCTGCTGCTGAAACTCCTTGTAGTTTAAGCGAATATTTTGGTGAGCAACAACAACTGCCAATGCCTCTGGGTTATTGTCGACAATTGAATCAAGGTATTCTCCAATAGTTTGCTCTATTAGCGGTGTGCTTTGAATCCCCTTAAAATAACTATTTGATAGCGGTATAGTGTTTATTTGTTCTACTTCTTTATGCACTGTTTGTGTCGCTTTCATGACATTCTCCATGTTTTTATCTATCCAAGGCTTGTTGATTAAATAAACATGAATTGTCGACAAAGGGAAGAGGGTTAGACTAATGTCTTATACTTTTATTTGAAAATTTAGACATAAAAAAAACGCGTAATATTGAGCTATTACGCGTTTTTACAAGGATGCAATTGGTATTACATTTCGTCGCTGCGGTAGGTTTTTTTCATGATATAAACGTAAGCATTAACGAATGCATTTTCTTGATATTTTTTAAGACCAGTGTCTTCGAACGCGATAGGGATTGGGTTGCGTTTTACTTGCTCTTTTATTTCAGTAGTTGAAAACACGCGAACATCGAGGTTGTCGATTAATTGAATAGCCGTTTCCATTTTGAACCCTTTAGCGCTACCTGCAAATTTACCTTTAGGCTGGCGTTCGCGAATGGCAACAGAATCAATTTGGTAATCTTGCATCAGCTTTGCAAAATCAAATTGAAATTTACGCATTATTTCAGTGTCGTTACCGTTACCTAAGGTAAAGCGTGTTTGGCGCACGTCACGAATATCAAAAACGTCGTTATCTTTACTTAAAATACAAAGTAGTACATCGCTACCGGTAATTTCTACACCACATGTTCTCATTGTTAATCTCTACTATAACTTAATTACCGGTTATTATACGCAACACGCATTAAAATGCGAGTTTAAGCACTTTGTGTGCTGCTTTAATATAGTGCCTTACGTTAATTTGATGCGGCGTGACTGAAGAAAAGTTATTAATTGCACATTTATGTTAAAAATGCGTGGTTTTTAGTAGCTTAAAACTTGTAATTAACGCTACAGCACGCGACAATATCTTTTTTGTAGTTGAGCAGACTCAGCATCTACATTAGCCTTTGATGGCGAAAAATAGTCAATGCTTATTCGTAAAAGCGTTGTCGAGTCATTCTCATTTAATTAATTAAAAAATACACGTGATACATTGTAGGTGTCACCACTGTATGTAAGGATTTATAATGCCAGTTATTACTCTCCCTGACGGTAGTCAGCGTAGTTTTGAAAACCCTGTAAGCACGCTTGATGTTGCAAACGATATTGGCCCTGGTCTTGCTAAAGCAACCATCGCCGGCCGTGTTAATGGCGAACGTGTGGATGCATGTGATTTAATTTCAGCAGACTCTCGTCTTGAAATTATTACAGCAAAAGATGACGATGGTTTAGAAATTATTCGCCATTCTTGTGCCCACCTAATTGGTCATGCAGTTAAGCAACTTTTCCCAGACGCTAAAATGGCGATTGGTCCTACTATCGATAACGGTTTTTACTATGATATTGATATGGAACATTCGTTATCTCAAGATGATCTTGATGCTATTGAAAAGCGTATGTTACAGCTTGCAAAAACAAACTACGATGTAGTGAAAAAAACCGTTAGCTGGCAAGAAGCACGCGATACGTTTGCGGCGCGTGGCGAAACATACAAAATAGAAATTCTTGACGAAAATATTGCTCAAGATGATCGCCCAGGTTTATACCACCATGAAGAATATGTAGATATGTGTCGTGGACCACACGTTCCTAACATGAAATTCTGTCAAAACTTCAAAATTATGAAGGTAGCAGGTGCATACTGGCGTGGTGATTCTGAAAATAAAATGCTGCAGCGTATTTACGGCACAGCGTGGGGCGATAAAAAACAACTTAAAGCGTACTTAAAGCGTTTAGAAGAAGCCGAAAAACGTGATCACCGTCGTATTGGTAAAGCACTTGATTTATGGCACTGGCAAGAAGAAGCGCCAGGCATGGTATTTTGGCACAACGATGGTTGGAGCATTTACCGTGAATTAGAAGAATTTGTGCGTGAAAAATTACGTGAGTACCAATACGAAGAAGTAAAAGGTCCAATGATGATGGATCGTTCGTTATGGGAAAAATCAGGTCACTGGGAAAAATATTCAGAAGCCATGTTTACCACGGAATCTGAAAAGCGTGAATACGCAATCAAGCCAATGAACTGTCCAGGTCACGTACAAATATTTAACCAAGGTTTAAAATCATACCGTGATTTACCACTGCGTATGGCTGAGTTTGGTTGTTGTCACCGTAATGAGCCATCAGGCGCACTTCACGGTTTAATGCGTGTGCGTGGCTTTACCCAAGATGATGCGCATGTATTCTGTACTGAAGAGCAAATCATGGATGAAGTATCGGCCTGTATTAAAATGGTTTACGATACGTATGAAACATTCGGCTTTGAAAAAATTGTAGTTAAACTTTCAACTCGTCCAGAGCAACGTATTGGCGAAGATGAAATGTGGGACAAAGCTGAGCTTGCACTTGCTGATGCACTTAAGGCAAATGACATTGAATTTGATTACCTACCAGGTGAAGGGGCGTTTTATGGCCCTAAAATTGAATTTACTTTGTACGATTGCTTAGACAGAGCGTGGCAGTGTGGTACAGTGCAACTAGACTTTGCATTACCTGGTCGTTTAGGCGCAACATATGTGGCTGAAAATAACGAACGACGTACACCTGTTATGATACACCGCGCTATATTAGGGTCTATTGAGCGCTTCATCGGTATTTTAACAGAAGAGTATGCTGGTTTATTCCCAACGTGGCTTGCGCCTAAGCAAGTGGTGATTATGAATATCACCGATAAACAAGCACCGTATGTTCAGGAAATTGTACAAAAATTAAATAAACTTGGAATTAGAGCCGCTGCTGACTTGAGAAATGAGAAGATTGGCTTTAAAATCCGTGAGCATACACTTAAGCGTATTCCTTACTTATTGGTTGTTGGCGACAAAGAAGTTGAGCAACAAGAAGTAGCAGTACGAACTCGCACAGGTGAAGACCTAGGCAAATTTAATGTCGATGATTTTGTAGCTAAAATCAGTGAAGAAATCAAAAATCGACAGTAAAAATCGAGCGTGTAGGGCAAGCAAAAATAGCCAGCTACACGCTTATATTATTGATATTCTTGGAGGAACGTACTATTAGAGGCGGCAAGAAAGGGCAACAAACAGCTCAAAAAAATCGTATTAACGAAGAAATTACAGCGCAAGAAGTTCGTTTAATCGACATCGACGGCGAACAAGCTGGAATTCAGTCATTAAAAGACGCGCAAGCTATGGCTGATGCAGCGGGTGTTGATCTTGTAGAGATCAGTCCAAATGCTGAGCCGCCTGTTTGTAAGGTTATGGATTACGGTAAGTTCATCTTTGAAAAAAGCAAAGAACTAAAAGAGCAGAAGAAGAAGCAAAAGCAGATCCAGATTAAAGAAATCAAATTCCGTCCAGGTACGGATGAAGGTGATTATCAGGTTAAGCTACGCAACTTACGCAAGTTCTTAGAAGCTGGCGATAAAGCTAAGATAACTATCCGCTTCCGTGGTCGTGAAATGGCTCACCAAGAAATTGGTATCGAATTATTAAACCGTATTAAAACCGATTTAGAAGAATTAGCAGTTGTTGAATCTTTCCCAAATCGTGTTGAAGGCCGTCAAATGGTTATGATGATGGCGCCGGTTGCTAAAAAGTAATAATTAGGCGATAATACGCACCGAATTTAGCTCAGGTTTGCAAGTGATATGAAAATGTCCACCTGAGTTAACCGGTTTTAAAGTAAAATTGCGGTATTTATATCGGGTTTTCACCGGAACATAGCAGTAAGTTAGGCCTTTAAAGTGGAGCTATAGCAATATATCTCACGCCTTCTTACTAATTTTAAAGCAATACAATTGGAGTTATTGCAATGGCTTACAAGCTAAAAAGTCACAGAGGCGCAGCTAAGCGTTTCAAAAAGACTGCTTCTGGCGGTTTCAAGCGTAAACAAGCGCATCTTCGTCACATTCTGACTAAGAAAACTTCTAAGCGTAAGTTACACCTACGTCCTAAGATGATGGTTCATAAAAATGACCATGGTCTAGTTTCACGTATGTTACCATTCGCTTAATAGGGGTTTTTAGAAATGGCAAGAGTTAAACGCGGCGTTGTCGCACGTGCACGTCACAAAAAAGTTTTAAAACAAGCGAAAGGTTACTACGGAGCACGTTCACGTGTTTACCGCGTAGCTTTCCAGGCTGTTACTAAAGCGGGTCAATACGCTTACCGTGACCGCCGTGCTAAGAAACGTACTTTCCGTCAATTATGGATTGCACGTATCAATGCTGCTTCACGTCAAAATGGTCTGTCTTACAGCCGTTTTATCAATGGTCTTAAAAAGACATCTGTAGAAATCGATCGTAAGATCCTTGCAGATATCGCTGTTTACGACCAAGTTGCATTCGCAGCGCTTGTAGCAAAAGCAAAAGAAGGCCTAGCGGCAGCTTAAGTTTTTGTATAAGTATTGAAAAGGAGCCTATGGCTCCTTTTTTTGTGCCTGCAATTTACTGTTTTAGCTATGTCATACCTTTTAGTGCCGTGTATCCATTTAACTTAACTAGCTAAACCAGAATTTTAGGCATGTTCATTGTTGCTCTTAAGGTTGATATTAATTATGTTTTTATCAGCACTTGACTAGGGCTTGAGCAAATAATCAAAGGAAACTGCAATTGGCTGCATTTTTTTGTTGAACTACCGCAGTTTTGGCATCTAAAAAGCTTTAATTGCTATAATTTTTTTAATTAATGCGTTTGCTAGAGAAGTATATGTTTATAAGTTTATTGGTTTTATCTGCAAGTATGGCGAATAACAGTCATTTACCGCCATTATTACCATGGGAAGGTGCGAGCACATCGCTATTGCAACAACAGGGACCTTTAACCACAGACTTTGAAATTTCTGCAGGAGTCTCGTCTCCTAATTATGCTGATACCATGGCATTTGTTGATAGGTTGGTAGCGGCGAATCCCACTCAATTTAAATCAAAAACGATTGGCTATAGTAATAGTAAACGTGCAATAAAAATGTTGATTGCCAGCGAACAAGGCTTTTTTGATGCTGGGCAAATGGCTAACAGCACTAAACCAACTGTGCTAATTCAAGCCGGAATTCACGCTGGTGAGATTGATGGTAAAGATGCAATGTTTATGTTGCTAAGAGATATTGCCACGGGTAAACGTCGCGATATATTAAAAAAGGTAAACATTCTATTTATTCCCATTCTTAATGTTGATGGGCATGAACGCAGTAGCGCATTTAATCGAATTAATCAGCGTGGTCCGGTAAAAATGGGTTTTAGAACAAACGCCAATAACCTTAATTTAAATCGTGATTTCACTAAATTAGATACCCCCGAGGTTAAAAGCGTACTTGCAGTCATTAACGATTACAATCCTAATTTATATATAGACGTGCATGTGACTGATGGGGCCGATTACCAATATGATGTCACCTACGGCTATAACCCAGTATTTGCTAGCGAGTCGCCTGCTATTTCTGATGCGCTCAACCGTTATTTTAAACCTGTTATTGATCAAACCTTAACTGAGCAAGGACATATCCCTGGCCCTTTAGTGTTTGTTATGGATAAACAAGAGTTTAAATCAGGTTTAGCAGGTTGGGTGGCAACGCCTCGTTTTTCAAATGGCTGGGGTGATTTAAGGTCATTGCCAACTATTTTAGTCGAAAACCATTCTTTAAAACCCTATAAGCAACGCGTGCTAGGGACTTATGTATTTATAGATGGTGCTATTGAAGCGTTAGCAACCCATAAAGATAAACTCGCCAATGCGGTAAAAAAAGAACAGCAATTTGTGCCTAAGCAATTAATTGTTAAACGTGGTTACGCTGAGCAAGCTGATCATATCAAATTTAAAGGCATTGCTTATTCTAAGAATATGAATGCTTTGTCAAATCAGCAGGAAGTAAGTTATTTAGGTAAAAAGCAAGATTATGACAAGCTGCCTATTTTTTGGCAAAAAGAAGTACAGCACACGGTTGAAGTCCCTAAATCGTTTTTTATCCCGCCAGTGTATACCGATATTATCGAAAAGCTTGCTTTACATGGGGTATCAATTAATAAACTTAGTGGCGCCAATACTCAGCCATTAAAAATGGCAAAAGTGGCGCAATATAGCTTTGATAAAGCACCATTTGAAGGGCGATTTAGAGTGTCGGCACGTTTTAACTATGAACCGGCTACGAATGTCGATTTAGATGGTTGGTTTGAAGTCAGTACCCAACAAAAAGCAGGCGAGTTAGCTGTGCATTTATTGCATCCAGAAGCACCTGACTCTTTTTTTGCATGGGGTGAATTTAATACGATTTTTCAGCGAACAGAGTATATGGAAAATTACGCATTGCTCCCATTCGCTGAGAAAATGCTCAGCGATGATCCGAAATTAGCAGAGGCATTTAATAAAAAACTGAAGCTAGATAAAGCATTTGCTACAGATCCTGAGGCGCGCTTAAATTGGCTCTATGAACATAGCCCGTTTTACGATCAAGCTTATTTAAAATACCCAATTTTAATGTCATATGAACAAGATATAGTTATTCCAGCGCAAAAAAATAAAGAAATATAAGATGAAAATAATCACAATTCCCGTTACGCAGTTTATGCAAAATTGCCGAATTATAGTATGCGAACAAACCCAGCAAGCTGTGGTGGTAGATCCCGGTGGTGATGTTGACAAAATTAATACAACACTAACACAGCATAACTTGAGCTTGTCAGCCATCTGGTTGACCCATGGACACTTAGATCATGTGGGTGGTGCTCATAGTTTACGTGAGCAATACAATATAAAGATTATTGGCCCACATAAGGATGAGCGCTTTTGGTTTGATAACTTACCAATGCAAGCCACAATGTTTGGATTTAAACCTATCAGTGCTTTTTACCCAGATGAATGGCTAGCACATGGTGACACCGTACAAGTTGGTCAGCTTGTATTTAAAATACTGCATTGCCCAGGGCACACTCCAGGACACGTTGTATTTTATCAAGATACGCAAAGCACCGTTATTGTGGGTGATGTTATATTTAAAGGCTCAGTCGGTCGTACTGATTTTCCAAAAGGAGACAGTAAGCAGCTTATTAGCTCAATACAGGCCCATATAATGACGTTGCCACTGAGTACCGCAATTTTAAGTGGCCATGGTGAAGATACCGATGTCGCCAATGAGAAGGCAACCAATCCGTTTGTAAGTGGTCAATTTGGTTGATGTGTTTAATTGTTAAAAATATGCAGACTGCTTTTTAAAAAGGCTGTATAATTTAACCAATTTATTAGATAAATAAGAAATAAAATGTCTCTAAATCACGTAGATCGCCAAATATTGGCACTTTTACAACAAGATGCAAGTTTATCAACCGCTGAAATTGCAGATAAAGTAGGCCTATCTCAGTCTCCTTGTTGGCGTCGTATTGCCAAATTAGAACAAGATGGCTACATCAAAAGTAAAGTCGCATTGCTTGATGAAAAAAAGCTGGGCTTTGATATGTTGGTTTACGCCCATGTACGTTTATCAAACCATGGTAAAAAGAATCTAGCCGAGTTTGAAAAACTGATACTTAGCTATGATGAAGTGACTGAATGTTACACTATGGCGGGTACTATGGACTTTATGTTACGTATTATTTCTCAAGGCATAGAAGGTTATGAACACTTTGTACGCGATAACCTACTTAGCTTAGAGTACGTCCAAGAGGTTCATTCTAACGTGACCATGACCTGTGTAAAACGTAGTACAGCCTTACCACTGTAAAATAAAAATAAGCCGATGATAAACAAATCGGCTGCATTAACTATAATTGTGAAATGAGCGCTAATTTGATAGAATTCAGCGCTTTTTTTGTCAGCTAAATAAAACTGAGGAACTCAATGTTTAACTTACTCAGTAGGGCGCCAAGCTCTGCTAAAAACGATATTCTCTCTGGATTGACCGTGGCACTTGCCTTGATCCCAGAAGCTGTTGCATTTGCCTTTGTTGCAAATGTAGAACCCCTTGTTGGTTTATATGCCGCATTTATTGTTGGCTTAATTACGGCTATTTTTGGTGGTCGTCCGGGTATGATTTCGGGTGCAACCGGTGCGCTTGCGGTTGTAATGGTAAGTTTAGTGCTTGATCACGGAGTGGAATATCTATTTGCCACCGTTTTGCTCATGGGGCTATTACAAATATTGGCCGGAGCATTTAAGCTCGGTAAATTTATACGTATGGTTCCACATCCGGTGATGCTTGGTTTTGTTAATGGCTTAGCAATTGTGATATTTTTAGCTCAGCTTGGGCAGTTTAAAGTGCCTGATGGTGCTGGCGGCCAAGAGTGGATGACGGGCAGTGCAATGTACATCATGCTCGGTTTAGTGGCGCTAACTATGGCTATTATTCACTTTTTACCAAAATTAACGACCGCAGTCCCTTCGTCATTGGTTGCCATTGTGACGGTTACTGGCTTAGTTATTGGCCTTGACCTAGAAGCGCGCACTGTACTTGATTTCTTAAAAGGAATGACAGGTAATGAAGCCGCAACAATTGCAGGTGGTTTACCGCAGTTCCATATTCCTATGGTGCCTTTTAATTTAGAAACACTACAAATTATCTTCCCGTATGCGCTTATTCTTGCAGCAATTGGCTTAATTGAGTCATTATTAACGCTAAGCTTGATTGACGAAATTACAGAAACACGTGGCCATTCTAATAAAGAATGTATTGGCCAAGGTGCGGCAAACGTCACATGTGGTTTCTTTGGTGCAATGGGTGGCTGTGCCATGATTGGCCAATCTATGATTAACATTAATTCAGGTGGCCGTTCGCGTTTATCTGGTATTAGTGCTGCGCTGATGTTACTTGCGTTTATTATCTTTGCCTCAAGTTTAATTGAAATGATCCCACTAGCGGCATTAGTTGGGGTTATGTTTATGGTGGTGCTGGGTACATTCGAATGGGCAAGTTTTAAAATGATGAAACGCGTGCCTTTATCTGACGCATTTGTAATTGTTTTAGTATCGGGTGTGACGGTTATCACTGACTTAGCCATTGCAGTATGTGTGGGTGTTATTGTGTCTGCATTAGTGTTTGCTTGGCAGCATGCAAAACATATATACACAACGAACTATATCGATAAAGAAGGTTCAAAAGTGTACGAGTTACACGGGCCTTTATTCTTTGGTTCAGTTAAAAACTTTGCCGATTTATTTGATGTAAAGAACGACCCTAAAGACGTTATTGTTGAGTTTAAATACAGCCGTGTTGCGGACCACAGTGCAATAGAAGCAATTGACAGCTTAGCTGATAAGTACAATAAAGCCGGTAAAAAGTTGCATTTACGTCACTTAAGTAAAGATTGTACTGAACTACTTCATAAAGCGCGTGACTTAGTAGAAGTCAACGTCATTGAAGATCCAACTTATAAAGTTGCTTCAGACAAGCTTGCTTAATAAATAAAAAGTAAACATTGAGAAGCGAAAGGTACCTACCTTTCGCTTTTTTTATGCGCACAATTAAGTGAAATGCTTAACTATAAATGCATAAGCTTGGGTTATAGTTTGCGATAGGGCTATTAAAAAGTAAGACAGTTGGTAGTGCTATACCCGTTGATAAATCGATATAATAATACCAAATTTACAAGGTAATAATTAATTTTGAATTGGCAGTCTTTAATTGATAACAGACAACGCTTTTTCTGGCTTTTACAAATCGCTGGCTGGATAGGGTATGCGTTAGTTAATTACATTGGTTCTAAAGTATTCGAAATGCGTGATATTTACGTATTTGTTATTTTACTCAATGCCTATGCGGGCTGTTTAATGACTGTCCCGTTACGTTATATATATCGCAAAATTTGGAATGCCTCGCCGTGGGTCTTAATTATTGTTGTATTTGGTGCTTCGTATGTAACTGGTACGCTCTGGGCCGTGGTACAAAAGTTTAACTTGTGGGAAATTTATCGTCACGGTTATCGCCCTGAAGAATGGTTCTATTATTTACAACAAGGGCTAGACTCCGTTTATATTATTTTGTGTTGGAGTGGCTTGTACTTTGGGGTTAAGTATTACCAGTTACTACAAAGTGAACGTCAAAAAGCGTTAAAAGCAACCACAATGGCGCATGAAGCGCAGCTAAAGATGCTCAGATATCAGTTAAACCCTCACTTTTTATTTAACACCCTCAATGCTATTTCCACTTTAATTTTGGTAAAAGAAAACAAAGATGCTAACTTAATGGTATCTAAGCTGAGTGATTTTTTGCGTTATACACTCAACACTGATCCAATTAAAAAAGTGCCGCTAGAGCAAGAGTTACACGCATTAATGCTTTATTTAGAAATTGAACGTGTGCGCTTTGATGAACGATTACAGGTTAATGTTGATGTGAGTGAGCAAGCCCAACAAGCCTTGGTACCTAGCTTAATATTACAACCAATCATTGAAAATGCCATTAAGTACGCCATAGCCCACATGGCAGAAGGTGGCGTGATAGATATAAAAGCACAGGTATTTGCTAATGAATTATTACTTGAAGTGGGCGATAATGGTCCTGGCACTGAAATTGTAAATGGCCAGTTAGTTAATGCACAAGGCGTGGGTGTGGCAAATACCCGAGACAGATTAAAAACGCTCTACGAAAATAATTACTCGTTTGTATTATCACATAATACGCCAAGTGGATTGAAAGTTAATCTGCGAGTTCCGTTTGAGAAGGCTGTGAAGAAATGACAAGAATAAAAACGTTGATTGTTGATGATGAACCATTAGCACGTAAAGGCTTAGCCGTCAGGCTTGAAGAGTTTTCTGATATTGAAGTGATCAAACTATGTAGCTCAGGATTTGATGCAATCGAAAGCTGCAAAAACGAAAAAATTGACCTCGTGTTTTTAGATATTCAAATGCCAGGCATGAATGGCTTTGAAGTTGCGCGCGCATTGAGTGAAAGTAGTAAAGATTTGCCCGCCATTGTGTTTGTGACTGCGTTTGATCATTTCGCTGTTAAAGCATTTGAAATCCATGCTTTAGATTACATTTTAAAACCCGTTGATGATAACAGATTAAAACAGGCGGTAGAAAAAGTGCATACCTATTTAAAAACACAGCAGGACAACGCCCATAAGAAAAAATTAGCTAGCTTTGTAGCTGGAATAACGGGTAATAACTGTGAAGAGATTTTAAAGAAATTAGCCACAGGTGATACCTTAACTGATCGTCGCTACCCTGAATCATTAGCAGTAAAAGAGCAGGGCGAAATTGTCAGAGTGCCAGTTGCTACCATACAGTGGGTAGATGCAGCGGGTGATTATATGTGTTTACATTGCCAAGATGGGCAAACGCATATATTACGTAAAACCATGAAAGAGCTAGAACAAGAGTTAGATCCAAGCTTATTTGTACGTGTCCATCGCAGCGCAATTGTTAACACTAAACAAATTAGTAAGCTGGTTACTCAGGTAAGTGGTGAGTACCTATTGGTACTTGAAAACGGTCAAGAGCTCAAAGTTAGCCGAAGCTATCGAGACAAAGTAAAAGCAGCGCTGGCAAGCTAAATTAACCAGAGTTCAGGTTAAATTAACAGCATAAAAAACGCGAGCATATAGCTCGCGTTTTTTTGTAGTAACTTTTACGAAACAGTCACAATCTTCATCGTGTTGGTTGCACCAATCGTTTCCATCGCATCACCATGGGTGATAATCACGGTGTCGCCTACTTGCAGTGAGCCTGCAGCCACTAACGTGCTTAATGCGTCTTTAACCATGTTATCTTTTTCACATTTTGTAGAGTCAAAAAACACTGGGTAAACACCACGGTATAGTGCTGTTTGTCCTAATGTACTGGCATGACGTGAAAGTGAGTAAATGGGTAAGCCTGAGCTAATACGTGACATAAGTTTTGCTGTGCTACCGGATTCAGTCAGGGTGATAATCGCTTTAACAGAGTCTAAGTGATTAGCTGCATACATTGCAGAGAGAGCAATTGATTCCGCATTAGAAGAGAAACGGCTATCTAAACGATGCTTAGAAACATGAGTCTCTTTTTGTGACTCAGCACCTAAACAAACACGCGCCATAGTAGCAACGGTTTCTTCTGGGTAATCACCAGCGGCTGTTTCAGCAGAAAGCATAACTGCATCGGTGCCATCAAGTACTGCATTGGCAACATCCATAACTTCTGCGCGTGTTGGCATAGGATTATCGATCATCGATTCCATCATTTGCGTAGCGGTTACAACGGTACGGTTTAATGAACGAGCACGACGAATAATGAGTTTTTGTTTGCCCATTAAAGCTGCGTCACCAATCTCAACACCTAAATCACCACGAGCAACCATCACAGCGTCAGACGCTAAAATAATATCATCTACTGCTTCTTGCGTTTCTACTGCTTCAGCACGTTCAATTTTAGCCAAAAGCTGAGCATTAGAGCCTGCAGCTTCTGCAAGAGAACGAACATAACGCATATCATCGCCACTACGCGGGAAAGAAACGGCAATATAATCAACATTAATTTCAGCCGCTGTGATTAAATCTTCTTTGTCTTTGTCGGTAAACGCGGGTGCAGTTAAACCACCACCTAAACGATTAATCCCTTTATTGTTCGAGAGCACCCCACCCACAGTAACAACAGTGTGCACTAAGTGACCTTCAACATGCTCTACTGTAAGCTGAATTAAGCCATCGTTTAACAGCAGTAAATCACCAGGAGCCACATCTTGTGGTAGCTCTTTGTAATCAATACCAACGGCATTAATGTCGCCTTGGCCTTTTTCCATTTTTGCATCAAGAACGAATTTTGCACCAACCGCTAAAGTCACTTTACCTTCTTTAAAGGTTGAAACACGGATTTTAGGACCTTGTAGGTCAGCAAGAATTGCAACGTGCTTACCTAATTTAGCGGCTATATCTCTAACTGCTTGTGCACGGTCTTTGTGATCTTGTGCAACACCATGTGAGAAGTTTAATCGAACGACGTTTGCGCCTGCGCGAATTATTTTTTCTAAGTTATTATCTCTGTCTGTTGCAGGTCCAAGTGTCGCGACTATTTTTGTACGTCTTAACATTAAATTCTCCTGTGCGCTTATTTTAAGCAAGTTGCGGTTATTTTGTTTTAGTGACTACTTAATAAATCTCATAAGAAGATTTCAGGTTAAATAGTAATTTTAGTTTTATGCAATTTTCATAACATTGCGACTATTATATACAAGATCAATATGTCATCATTATGACACCGGTGTCACAGGGCGTCAATGATCTAAAAATTTAAATAGCAGCGCTATTTCTTCCCCTGTGAGGGCGGTTGTTTGATATAATTGCAGTGTTTATTTTAACTGTAATAAATGCATGTAGCTTTGCTCATGGCTTAGGCCTGAGTATAATGCACGCGGTATTATTTTAATTTACTAACCAAATAGTTGTTACCGAGGAGGGCACTAAATGCAAGTTGCATTAGTAGGGTTAGGCGTTATGGGGAAAAATCTTGCCCTGAACTTGATTGAAAAAGGGATAACGCTGGTCGCTTATGACAAAAACCCAAATGCGGGTGAAGAGTTATTAAGCTGTGCTAAGTCACAAGGCATGGCTGATAAACTTCACATTGTCTCTGATCTAGGGGATATGGTTAGGCGTTTAGAAACACCGCGTTCTATTTTATTACTTGTACCTGCGGGTGAGTTGGTTGATGCAGTTTGCAACGAGCTGATTGAAGCAGGTGTACAATGTAGTGATATTATTGTTGACTGCGGTAACAGTAATTACAAAGACGGAATTAATCGCAAGCTAAAATACCAAGACAAGTTTGAATTTGCCACCATGGGTATTTCAGGTGGTGCTGAGGGTGCGCGTCATGGTCCAGCTATGATGGCTAGTGGTTCTGAAGGTGGCTGGGAACGTGTCGAGCCATGGTTTACAAAAGTTGCTGCAAGCTACAAAGGCGAGTCGTGTTTTGCTCGCGTTGGTCAATCAGCCAGCGGTCATTTTGTAAAAATGGTTCATAATGGAATTGAATACGCACTGATGCAACTTATTGCTGAAGTGTATCAGTTACTTCGTCATGGAACTAAGCGCTCGCCAAAAGAAATTGCTGAGATATTTAATGAATGGTCACAAGGCCAGTTAAATAGCTATTTATTGTCAATTTCTAGCCATATTTTGTCACTTGAAAATTCGCAAAATGTGCCCCTTGTTGACTTAATTGATAACAAAGTTGGTGCAAAAGGTACTGGTTTATGGACAGCTCAAAATGCACTTGAATTGGGTATTGCGGTACCGTCATTAGTAGCCGCTGTTCAAGCACGCCATTTAACTAATGCATGCAATACCACTGCTGCACAAGAGATGACGTATAGCGCGCAAAATACCACGCAAGTTGATATTGATTTAGATGAATTGAAAGATGCATTTACTCTTGCAAGTTTACTAGCGTATCGTCAAGGACTTGCATTAATTAAAGGTGCTTCACGTACCCATCAGTGGAAAGTTGATTTAGCCAAAACACTACAAACCTGGCGTGCAGGGTGTATTATTCGTGCAGATTACTTAGACAGTGTAGCGCAAGGTGTTGAGTTTATTGATACTCTTGAAAAAGAGTCACTCGCAATGCGTAAAGTAACGGGCCAAGCGGTCATGACGGGTCTGGCATTCCCTGTGCTAAGTGCAACACAAACCTACTTAGCAACGTTAACAACACCAAGTAATGGGCATTTAGTACAAGCCCAGCGTGATTACTTTGGTGAGCATGGCATTAAGACTCACAGCGGGGAAACGTGTCATTTAACTGACTTAGTTGATATTGACGCAAAAGTTCGTTAATAAAATCTAAGTAAATAAAAAGGACGCTAAATAGCGTCCTTTTTTGTTATTCGTTTTGCTGAACACCTAACGAGTTAACTCACCCCGCAAATTATCTTGCATTAAATGGCGAATCGTTTCGACCTCTAAGTTTTGACTAAAAAGATAATGCAGTTTAGTTAAACAGGCTTCTAAAGTCATATCAAAACCACTGATCACGCCTATATTGAGTAACGCATTTCCTGTGGCATACCCGCCCATATTCACTTGCCCTTTTAGGCATTGAGTGAGGTTTGTGATAATAACGCCGCGCTTACTCGCTTCATCAAGTATATCCAAAAACTCAGGGTCTTGCGGTGCATTACCCACACCAAAGCTCAGCAGTACCAATGCTTTAATGTTGCCATTAACTAAGCTTTTAACCACTTCTTTGCTGATCCCAGGGTATAAATACAATACACCAATGGCTTGAGGAGTGATCTGCGCAACTTGTAATTCATTTTCTACATACGGACTTAACTGACCTTTGATCAGTTGAATATTAATGCCAGACAGCGCTAATGGCTCTAGGTTAGGGGAGGCGAATGCATCAAATCCATCGGCATGCGCTTTGGTTGCTCGGTTGCCTCTAAATAATTGATTATTAAAAAATAAACTAACTTCCGCTATCGGGTAGTTAGCTGCTAAATACATGGCATTAAGTAGGTTAACTTGACCATCAGAGCGCAATTGAGAGAGCGGAATTTGTGAGCCGGTAACGATAATAGGCTTTGTTAAGTTTTCAAACATAAACGATAAAGCCGATGCCGTATAGGCCATGGTATCTGTACCATGCAGCACTACAAAGCCGTCGTAATCTTGGTACTTACTTTTTATGTCATCAGCAATAAGTTGCCAGTGAGCAGGAGACATATCTGAAGAGTCAATCAGTGGGCAGTATTCATGAATATCGAATAATGGCATTTCTTCACGATTAAATTCTGCGTTATTAACCACAGTTTCGGTTAAAAAACCTTCGGCAGGAATATAGCCGCGGATTGATTTTTTCATTCCTATAGTACCGCCAGTATAAGCGATGTAAATGCGTTTACGTTTCATAAAAAAAGCCCAGTAAAAAAACTGGGCTTAGTATAACGCTAAGTGCTAATCAATACAGCCTGTTAGGGCATTATTGTGCAACTGTACATTCTAAACAGCGCGCGTAAACACCTTGTGGATCGTTATAATCTTTCAGGTTTTCTACTTCGCTGCTTAATTGCTTAATCACGCTTTGCAGGTTAGCTTGACTAGCTAGTACTGCTGATTTTTGTGTTTCAAGTCCAAGCACTGATTTAACCGCGGCGCTACCAAAAATATCTTGGAGCATTTGTTCTTGAGGGCTAAGTGATTGTTTAATTGTTTTAACTTCATAGAAGTTAAGTTTAGCAAGCTCTGCAGCCGCTTTGATAGCGTCTTGCTTGTTACCCAGCTTGTCAACTAAACCAAGCTCTTGAGCTTGCGATGCAATCCAAACGCGGCCTTGGGCAATTTTATCAACTTGCTCAGGGGTCATATTACGTGCATCGGCAACGACATTTAAAAAACGTTCATAAGCTTCTTCAACACTCATTTGAATCACTTGTGCCATTTTTTCATTTAGTGGACGAGTTATTGAAAAACCGGCCATTTCTGTAGTCGCTACACCATCAGAGTAAACACCGATTTTAGCTAAGGTATCTTCAAAGGTCATAAAGGTACCAAATACACCGATTGAGCCGGTAATCGTACTAGGTGCTGCCCAAATTTCATTTGCCGCTGATGCAATCCAATAACCACCTGATGCAGCTACTGAGCTCATTGAAGCAATGACTGGTTTGCCTGCGGCCTTAAGTGCCAATACTTCAGCACGAATAACTTCAGAGGCAAACATGCTGCCACCGCCAGAATCAATACGTAACACGACTGCTTTTACTTTATCGTCAAGGCGTGCCTTGCGTAATAGTGCAGCTGTTGAATCACCGCCAATCTCACCGGCACGACGCTCACCGTCTACGATGGTACCTTTAGCTACAACAACAGCGACTTTTTCTGTCATTGGGTTATCAAACTCAATTGGCGGCTTAACTAAGCTTAAGTATTCACCAAAAGACACTTGTTTAAATGTTTTACCATCTTCCTCAGCACCAACTAGATCAACTAATTGCTGACGAATTTGTTGATTAGTTTTGAGAGAATCAACCCATTTATTATCCAGCGCGTATTTACCCGCATCACCATTGGCAGCCTGCATTTTGGCTAAATAAGTATCCATTGTTTCATCAAAATTTGATTCGTCAAATGGACGCACCGCACTTACATCTTGTTTATATTCGTTCCATAAAGCACCTAACCATACGCGGTTTGCTTCTTTAGCTGCTTCTGACATATCGTTTCTGATAAACGGTTCAACGGCAGATTTGAAAGTACCTACACGAAATATATGCTGAGTGACTTCTAATTTTTCTAATGCATCTTTGAAGTAAAGCGGGTACATACCGTAGCCTTCAATAAGCACACTACCATAAGGGTGCATCGCAATTTCGTCTGCATGCGCGGCAATGTAATATTGCGCTTGGGTATAGTAATAACCTGAAGCAATTACTTTTTTTCCAGTTGCTTTAAATGCATCAAGTGCTTTTGTAATTTGCTTAAGCTTATTTAAGTGCGCTTTTGGCATTTCTTGTAAATCAAGCAAAATTGCGCTGATACGAGAGTCTTGTGACGCCTCATTGATCACTTCAATGACATCATCAAGTAGTATTTCAGTAGGGGTATCAGCACTTGCTGTTGCATCATTAATGGCCGCTTCTACAGGGTCTACGTAGGTTTTTTCTTCCACAATAGGACCGTTTAGGTTGAGCCTGAGGACAGAACCCTCTTCGACAATGATTTTATCGCCGTCACTTGATACTGAGACAATGAAAATGATAACCAAAAATAAAAATAATAAATTTAGTACTAAACGACGCGAGAAGTTAATCCCTGTCCATATACCTTTAAATACCTTCGCTATCAAAATAGCTCCTTAAATTCGTACAGCTAAAACGTTATTGCCATAGTAGCTTAGAATATAAATTAATTTAACTGCTAAATCGTAACGAAACATTTATAAATTCAATTACACATATGATTATACGAATGTTTATGTCACTTTTAGCCGTATTTTACAATTAACAGTTATACATAAAACGAGCGTTTTAAATTAAAAAGTTTAAGTTTAAGCTGCTCGTATATTGCTTATTTTGCGTCATTAAAGCAGAATTGGACAAACACACAGGTTAGACCAGTTATTGGGGCACAGGATGTTAGAACAAAAACTAGAACTAAAACACACACAACTACGCAACCGTTTAGTAATGGGATCAATGCATACCGGCCTTGAAGAAGGTTGGCACAATCGCAAACGCCTTCGTGCCTTTTATGAAGCACGTGCCAAAGGTGGCACTGCGATGCTTATTACCGGAGGCTACAGCCCTAACTTACGCGGTAAGTTAACGCCTATTTCTTCATCATTTAATAGTTATTACGATGTATTTAAGCATCGTGCATATACGCAAGCTGTTCATCAACATGGTGGTAAAATATGTTTGCAATTATTACATGCTGGGCGTTATGCGTATCACCCTTTTAATCAGGCACCAAGTGCTATAAAAGCTCCGATTAATCCATATAAACCAAAGGAAATGTCTTTAAGTTCAATTAAGAAAACGATTAAAGATTTTGCTCACTCGGCTTATTTGGCTGAAAAGGCTGGTTACGATGGCGTGGAAGTAATGGGCTCAGAAGGTTATTTGATTAATGAGTTTATGGCACCGCATACTAATAAACGAGATGATGAATTTGGTGGCAGCCTTGAAAACAGAATGCGTTTAGCCGTTGAAATTGTAAAAGCAGTAAGAGCAAAAGTATCGGATAAATTTTTAATTATTTTTAGACTCTCCGTTATAGATTTAATCCCTAATGGTTCAACCCCTGATGAAGTAACTCAACAAGCGGTTGCACTTGAAAAAGCGGGTGTTGATATTTTTAATACCGGAATTGGTTGGCATGAAGCGCGCGTACCTACAATTGCGAGTATGGTGCCACCGGGTGCATTTAAAGAAGCGTCAAGGCGTTTAAAAGATGTTATTAGCGTGCCTGTTATTGCGGTAAACCGCATTAATACCCCAGAGATTGCTAATGATATTTTAAATGCTGGCGAAGCTGATTTAATTTCTATGGCGCGTCCATTATTAGCCGATCCTGAATTTTTTAATAAATACGCGGCTAAGCAATCTGAGCATATTAATATTTGTATTGGTTGTAATCAGGGTTGTTTAGATCATGTATTTAAAGGTAAGCGCGCTACCTGTTTAGTAAATCCACAAGCAGGTTTTGAGCTTGATTACCCGTTAGAAAAAGCAGAGAAAGCTAAAAATGTATTAGTTGTTGGCGCTGGACCTGCAGGTTTATCGTCTAGCTGTTACTTAGCGCAAAAAGGGCACAATGTAACCCTGATTGACCAAAAGCAACATATGGGTGGGCAATTCAATTTAGCGATGCAAATACCTGGTAAAGAAGACTTTAATCATACATTAGCTTACTTTACTAATGAACTTAAGCGTCTTAATGTAACCATTGAATTAGGTAAAGCATTTAGTGACAGTATGCTAACTGAGTTTGATGATGTGGTATTTGCAACCGGTGTAAGGCCACGTGAGGCTACGATTAAATGCAGCGATGATAAGCGTGTATTTGCTTACGATGAAGTTATACGCGGTGAAGTAGAGCTGGGCAGTTCTATCGCTATACTCGGTGCCGGCGGTATTGGTTTTGATATGGTGGCATTTTTAAGTGAACATAAGTCACAAAGCATTAGCGACTTTAAAACCCAATGGGGTATAGAGTGCGAACCTCAACCGCACAAAGATGCTCGTCAGCTCTATATGCTAAAACGCAGTGCAGGGCGCTTTGGTGGTGACTTAGGTAAAACTACGGGTTGGATCCACCGTCAAGTTGCCAAACAGCATGGTGTTAAACAAATTGCAGACTGCCAATATCATAGTTTTGATAAAAACGGCCTAACTATTAGTGTTGCTGGTGAAACTCAAGTACTGCCAGTTGATACGGTTATTGCTTGTATTGGTCAAGTGTCTAACGACGAGTTATTTAAAGCACAAGCTGAGAGCGCCAACGTGCATGTTATAGGTGGCGCTAAATTGGCTGCTGCTATTGATGCTAAACGCGCAATATTTGAAGCGTTACAAGTAGCAAGGCAAATTTAATCTTTAAGGGCGAAATAATTTAGCTCTGTGCGCGGTCATGTTTGTTTATAGTCTATAACTTAATAAACAATGAACATATAAGAGTGCGCATGATTAAATTAATTACACTTTACGACAATATTATAGGTAAATTATTTTTATTGGATGGTTTGCCTGCTTTGCTTTTTCGCTTGATTTTAGCGCCTGTAATGATTATTGCAGGCTATAACAAACTCGCAATAAGTGGCGATACTAATGGTTTTTTTAATCAGTTTTTAGCCTCTGATGATGTCGTTCAGTGGTTTGGTAATAGTGATTGGGGTTTAGGATTACCGTTTCCTGATTTACTGGCTTTTTTAGCCGGTTGGAGTGAGTTTTTAGGAGGTTGGTTTTTACTTATTGGTTTATTTACGCGCTTAGTGAGTATTCCACTTATGTTTACAATGGTGGTAGCAGCAACAACAGTACACTGGCATAACGGCTGGTTTGCTATAGCGCCAACAAATCCACAAACAAGTGCTGCCCAAGTACTTGATTGGCTATCAGTCCCTGGTGCCAAAGAAAGCCTTGAAAATTCAAAAGAAGTACAAGTCCGCATAGGTAAAATTCGCAGCTTAGTGGAAGAGTACGGCTTTTCAGATTACTTATACGGAAAAGGTAAACCAGCAATATTAAATAACGGCATCGAATTTTCTGCTATTTATTTTGCCATGTTACTGAGCTTATTTTTTACGGGAGGTGGGCGTTTTGTAAGCCTAGATTATTGGTTTAAACGCGTTGCTTTACGTCAATAGCTTAGAATATAAACACTCGCATCATTAATTTTATCTGCTGGGTAGTTTTAACCCTGCAGTGTTTATTTTTTACTTATAAATGTTACTCTTACGTTTTGAATTTTGAGAGCACACTATGGATGCTATTGAGCTTTTACTCACTCGCCAATCTGATGCAAAATTGACAGCGCCAGGGCCTAATGAAGAGCAGTTAAACATTATTCAGCAGGCTGGGCTGAGAGTGCCCGATCATGGCTGTATTGCACCGTGGCAATATATTATTGTTCAAGGTGATGCACGTCATAAGTTAGGTGAAATTTATTATCAAAGCGCTATAGCAGAGCAGCAGGGCGAAAAAGTGATTAATCGCGCTAAGGAGTTACCGCTTAGAGCACCCATGATTATTATTGCGATTGCAAAATATCAACCACACCCAAAAGTTCCTAGAATTGAACAAGTACAAAGCGCAGGTTGTGGCGTATTGGCAATGCAACAAGCCGCATTCGCTCAGGGGTTAGGCGGTATTTGGCGTACGGGTTACTTTGCACAAAGCCCCAGTGTTAAACAGGCGCTTAACTTAAATGATGATGATGAAATAGTCGGTTATTTATATTTAGGGACGCCGGCAATTGAATGCAAAAAGTCACCAAGGCACAAACCAGAAAATTATTTTAGTTTTTTGTAGAAATATTATGAACTTTTTATATTCAATATAGTCATAATTCATTAAGTTAATCGTGTTACACTACTGCGGTTAATATTGTAGCTGCGAGAAGCGCACGGAAGCACTAAACGTAATAAATCTTCTTCAGTTTGTTTTTTAATCGGTTGTTTTTTGGTAATGTATGGAAAGTCTTACCAATAATAACGATAAAGAAGACGAAAATGATGGGAAATTTATTTTTACGTGAAAAAGAAAACTGGTTTGCTTGGTCAATCTGGGGTGTAGTTGGCGCGCTTGCGACATTTTATGTTGCAATGAGCACTCAAGCTGAGCATTTTATTGCTGCTTCAGCAATAGGGGTGCTGGTATTGCTAACTTGGTGGATGCAACAATCGAGACGGTTTGATTTTGGAAGAGCCTTTAAAATATGTTGTTATGTTTTACTGTTCACTGTACTGCCTTCATTTGTATTGGTTGTGATCCCGAGCGATGACCTTAATCGCTTCGATTTAATATTTCAAAGTATTGCATTTTTAACAGCCAGCTTATTGGTCTGTTTAGTGTGCTCTTGGATTGCTCGTAGGCCTAAGCAATATTACTAATAATGGCTAATTGATAACTAAAGCGGTTTATATTTAACTATTTAGCCGGTTTTATTAAAATAGGGCTTTACAAGCTAAGCGTATGATCTTATTATGCGCGCCGTACGGAGAGATGGCAGAGTGGTCGAATGCACCGGTCTTGAAAACCGGCAGGGGTTTATAGCCCCTCTAGGGTTCAAATCCCTATCTCTCCACCATTATTTAAAAAACCGCCTTATTGGCGGTTTTTTGCTATCTGGAGCTTTATAATGTCACAGTCCCCGGAATTATCCTTTTCTAAACGTTTACTTAAGCACATTCTTCTATGGACTGTGTTTGGTTATTGTTACCAAAGCGCCATATCGTTATTACAAAAAATGGCTATTGATGCATATCCAGACGACGCACTAATAATGACCTTATTATATGGCATCGGGTTTAATATTTTATCGGGGCATTTAATTACAAAATACGATAATTATTGGCCTGTATGGGGCGCGTTTTATATTGGCATTATCGGTTTAGTAGCTGTGCCTCTTTTACTGGTCGGTGTGGCTGGATTATTGTCGATGAGCTTACTTGTTGGAATTTTGCTCAGTTTGCCTGTGTGTACCTTTGCTATTGGTTTAATTAAAGAAAAACTCAATAAAAACTAGCACCAAAGACCTTTTATTTTGTGATAGCATATACGGGTCTTTTAACTAACAAAACGTGAATAACACATTATGTCAGATAATTTTACTACAGATGCTGAAAAAGCAAGTTACGGTATTGGCTTACAAATGGGTGAGCAACTTAAGGCTAATCCTTTTGAAGGTTTAAACTTAAATTCAGTATTTGAAGGCATGAAAGATGCGTATGCAGGCAGTGCTTTTCAAGTTGAGATCCCTGAGATCCAAGCTGCATTTGAAAAAATTAACGAAGAGATCCAAGCTCGTCGTGAAGAAGAAGCTAAAGTACTCGCTGCTGAAGGCATTGCATTTTTAGAAGAAAACGCAAAACGTCCTGAAATTACAGTAACTGAGTCAGGTCTTCAGTACGAAGTACTTGCAACAGGTGAAGGCGAGAAGCCAACTGCTGAGTCTACAGTACGTGTTGATTACCACGGTACTTTAGTAAACGGTACTGTTTTTGACAGCTCATACGAGCGCGGTCAACCTGCTGAATTCCCAGTGGGCGGCGTGATCAAAGGTTGGACTGAAGCATTACAAATGATGCCAGTAGGTACTAAGTGGCGTTTATACGTTCCTCATGAGCTTGCTTATGGTGAACGTGGTGCCGGTGCAGCAATCGCACCTTACTCAACACTTGTATTCGACGTTGAGTTACACGCAATTCTTTAATTAGAACGTACATAACATTTAGTTATGAAAAAACCGCATTCATTAATATGAATGCGGTTTTTTATTGTCTCATTAAACTGATCTTTGTTTAAAAGTAGCCTCTTACTCCAAATTGGAAGTTACGACCAGGAAGTGGCGCGGTGTCTTTAATAAACGAGCTATGGACAAAACCAAGTTCATCAGTAATATTGTCAACACTTAGGTAAAGCTGTGTGTCAACTGCACCTAAATCAAGCTGATAATTGGCTTGCAAATCAATCAATGTATAGCCATCTGTTGCTGTTTCGTATGCACTAATATTATTTTGCTCAAAATAATGTGTTCCTGTTAGGGTAAATTGTGCGCTACCTAGGGTGTATTGCAGTTCTGAGCCCAATTTATTAGCAGGAATGCGTGGTAAATTACCTTCATTATCTTTTAGCTTAGCACGAGTTGAGTCACCAAATACTTTTACCATGGCGCTGGGGTCTATTTGATAATGTACATCAAATTCAAAACCATACAGTTCAGCATCTTTACTTGTGAACTGATAAACATCAATTGCGTCACTGTGACCATTGGCTGCAGGTTCAAAACCATCCATTTCATCAAACACTAATCCTGTGTTTTGCTGATAATAAAAGTTTTTAATATCGTTATAGAAGAAGTTGACAGTGTAACCAAAGTCTCCACTAAAGCGACGTAAACTAATATCTAGATTAGTTGATGTTTCTTGTTTAATTTCTTCAGGCTCAAAATGCGCTTCGTTACCTTCAATATGGTAACCCAAACCAAGTTCATAAGTCCCGGTAGCAATATGCACACCATTAGAGAGTAGCTCCGCTGAAAGTGGTGCACGCTCTGAATGTGACAAACTAACGGCTAGGTTGTGACTTGGCATATACTCCCAAATCGCACCTGCTGAGGCACTTAGATTAGTAAAGCTTTGGGTGTAGTTAACAGTTTCATCTGCTGATACAGGTTCGTCATCATGGCTGTGCTGATGCGTATCTACATCACTTTTTATCTCATAATCTTCTAAGCGGGCGCCAAGTTCTACGGTGACGTCACCAAACTTGCGTTCTTCGAGTAAATATAGCGCATGAGTGGTAGTGATACTTGCAGGTGTAAAGGCTTCTTCACCAATCGCGTCATAATCAGACTCACTATAGTGATAGCCAATCATGCCATGCCATTGGCCTAATTGATGCTCTACGTTTAAACGTGCTTCAGTGGTTTCATTACTAAAAGTGGTGCCAATAGCGCCGTCTTCAATTTCACTATGGGTATAGTCTGTGTAACCAACACGTAGGTTGATTGACTCAATCCAGTTATCATGAAATGCATAACTTACCAGCCCCTGCCAACGGTCTTGTTCTAAATGAGCATAAACAGGTGTTTCTGCATGTTCCTCACCTTCGTGCTCTTCATGCTCGCCTTCTTCTTCGTGCGCATGGTCGTGTTCATGATGATCATGTGAGTGGCCAGGAATACCATAATCTGTTTCGATACTACCGTATGAAAATCCAATGGTTAAATGATCACCCACATAACTCGTACCAAAATTTACTGTTTCGCTGTCTATAAAGGTATTTTCAACTGAAGTGGCTGTTTCTTCATCGCCTTCAACATGTTCTTCACCTTCTTCATGTTCATCTGGTAAGTTAAAACGAGGTGTTTGGTAATCATCACCGCTGCGTTTAGTACCATCAAAATGGAAATTAAAGTTATTGCTACCCGTTTCTAGTTTTGCTGCGTAGGTATTCGCATTTGAAACTGTATCGTGTGTGTATTGGGCAGCTCCAGATAGAGAGTCAATGTTATTGGTTGGAATACGGTTATCAACCACATTGACTACACCACCAATAGCACCAGAGCCATAAAGTAGAGTGCTTGGGCCACGTAACACTTCAATTTGCTCTGCAGCTAGGCTGTCACTTGATGTAGCGTGATCAGGTCCAATGCGAGACGCATCGCTGCTATCCAAACCATTTTGTGTAATTTTAACTCGAGGACCACCTAAGCCGCGGATAATCGGACTTGATGAAACAGGGCCAAAATAACTAGCATTAACGCCTGGTATGCCTTTAAGTGTCTCACCTAGCGTCGGCTTAGCTTTATTTTTTAGCTCATCGCCTGATAGCACACTTACTGGTGAAATCATTTCTAAGCTATTTTTATGCAGGGCAGAGGCATATACAACAACAGTTTCAACCGAAGTTGGCTTTAAAGTAACATCAATAGTGTTGTCTGTATTTTCAAGCGATATACGAGAATCTAGGTAGTTATCTTTACTGATATGTAATTGACTCTTAGAATCTATGTCAATACTAAACTGGCCTTGTGCATTACTTTGCACGCTTTTTGACTTACCATGAACATGAATTGTGGCATTGGCAATGGGTTGCTTTTTTGTGTCTGTTACCGTGCCGTTAATCGTCGCTGCAAGTGCAGAATGAGAACACAAAACAGACAGTAGTGCTGAGGATATGAGTGTTAGCTTAGTCATAGTTACTTCAATTCGTGGTTGTTATGTTGTGATATAATATAACACTACAAAATTATGCTATCAACAATGTTATACTATAACTTTAAAATTTGCGTTGAATAACACAATAGAGCGATAAATTTAATCTAGCACGGTATTATTACAGTTAAATTTAAGAGCGACTGTCTATCATCAGTATGTCTAACTTTTTTTGTGCTTTAAAATGATTTTGCTTATCGACTGGTTCGAGCATTTCACAGTCATCGTTTATCATTTCTGAAATTAAACTCGGATAATGCCTGCAATCTTGGGGTCGGTCATGATAAATACTGCAAGTATATTTATCTTTTTCTTCAGGGGATGCTTTATTGGCAAGCTCTAAAAATGGGCATTGCGTTAATTGCTCACCCGTCGTTGGGTCAAACCATAATTGATCGTTTTTAACGTATTGAAATATTTCAGGGTTGAATAACGCCCACATTTCAATTTCATCCTGATTAGTATCTAAATCTGCCGCACCATATTTGGTACAGCACTTACCGCATTGATTGCAATTTTGCATAGGGTAGATTTTTACTGTTGCTGTTAATAGTAAGCATTAAGTGTAGCACTCTAATATCCGTGTCAATAAACAAACAGTGCTTTTTGTTGCTTATACTACTTTTGTAACAACGCGGCGCTTAATAATAATGTATTATTAGATAATAGGTTTCTGACACAGCGCTGTAAAAAATTAAATAGGCGCATTAATTAAGGTAGCGAGTAATTATGAATACTAAAGTATACAAAGCGGTTCACGATTTAGCAGAAAAGTTGATGGCAGCTGCCAATAAAAATGATACTAAACAGTTTGAATCTTTATATGCAGAGCTCAAAGCAATTTGTATTGAAAACGAAAATACCGCTAAAGATCACCCTGTACAGTGGGAAACTCTAGCAGATTTTACCGAAGAGCTAGAAGACGCTATTGAGACTTACGAAAAAGCGTTGCAGAAGTCGATAGAAATTAATAACAAAGATCATATGTCGTCGGTTGCATTTTCTATGGCTACTTTGCAGCTTGAGCTGGGTGATAAAGAAGCGGCGATTAAAAACCTACAAGATGCAAAAGTCAGTGCGAATAAAATTGAAGACAAAGAATTAAAGTCAGAGATCCATGAGCTATTAGAGTCACTCGTTGAAGAAGAAGGTTAGGAAACTTTATAGTCATTATTAATAATCAGCGGCAGTAGTTATACACTTGGCGCTTTTTTATGAAGAAGATAAAGTTCAACTTCATAAAATACTTATAAATAACTTACCGAGTAATTTTTTGGAGAAAAAATGCTAGCGCAAATAGAACAATGGATTGATAAAACGAATAGCGAGTATGCACATAAAAGAATATGCTGTGAAAAATTTGCTAACGAGTTTGAGGGCTTTTACCCAAATGAATTTTTGAAAACTGCATTTTATGTAGTTGTTGATAAAATTCCTAAACCTGACTTTACAGGTTTGCGTGAACTTGGTTTAAGCAATTTTATTGATATGGATGTAGCTGGAATAACCTATAAAAATACATATTATATATTACCCAGCGCTGTGCATAATTTAAGAGTGCACTTTCATGAGCTTGTTCATGTAGTTCAATGGCGTGAACTCGGTGCGCACGCTTTTATAATGCGCTACATCAATGAAATCCAAACGTTTGGTTACAATGATGCTCCACTTGAAATAATGGCCTATGAACTTGATGAGCATTATACCAGTAATGGAAATAAATTTAATATCCCTGACTACATTACGCAACAGCTTTAGTTAAAATTATAAAAGGAATTTATATGTCACGTTTTTTTCTCTATCCACTAGCCCTATTTGCTTTTCATGTGCAGGCGAGCTCTTTTGATGATGATATCGTTAATGCATTAATCTATAGAACAACACAACCAGTAACTTACGATGGCGCCTATCATAAGCTTGAATACCCTGGTGGTGATGTGCCCGCTAATATTGGTGTGTGTACTGATGTTTTAATTAGGTCGTACCGACAGCTTGGTGTTGATTTGCAAAAGTTAGTACACGAAGACATGCAGAACAATTTTCGCGCATATCCTTCCAAACGTATTTGGGGATTAACCAAGCCAGATAAAAACATTGACCATCGACGTGTACCTAACTTACAGGTCTACTTCGAGCGCCATGCAAAAGTGTTAACTAAATCGCTTAATGCAGAGGATTATAAAGCCGGTGACATAGTTAGTTGGATGCTGCCAGGTAATTTACCGCATATTGGTATGGTCGTTAATGAAATAGCGAAGGGCAGCGGCAACCCGCTTATTGTGCATAATATTGGTCGTGGACCAGAAATGAGCGATATGCTTTTTGCGTATACAATTACGGGTCATTACCGATTTGTGCCTGCAGAATATTCAGAGTAAATAACACTGTACTAGTAGGCGTGTTTGAGTTTAAAAACACGGCATACAGGTTTGGTACAAACCTAGCTGTTATATATTATTCTCGTGCTGTTAAATACGCTTAATGTGAGTTACTTACTTTAAATTAATACTGATATCACCATTTGGTTTGCAGCAACACAAGAGTATTTCACCATCGCGAACAAACGCTAACGGCTCTTCATTATAATTAACTTCACCAGAGACAAGTGTTGCTCGACACGCACCGCAATATCCCTCACGGCATTGGTAAGCGGCATCAATCTTATTTGATTCAAGGCAATGTAAAAGAGAAGGGCAGCCAGCGGCAAAATCAATGCGCTGGCTGTTATCTGCAAGTGTGATACTTGCAGTGGTTCTATCAGTCATTATAAATCAAAGTCACCAAATTCATCGGCATCTACTTGTGAGTCAATCTGACCAACTAAGTATGAGCTTATTTCGGCCTCTTGAGGAGCAACTTGCACGTTATCTGACACTAACCATGAGTTGATCCATGGAATAGGGTTACTGTTATTTTCAAACTGTGCAGGCAGCCCAATCGCGGTCATACGCGCATTGGTAATGTACTCAACATATTGACATAGAATGTGTTTATTCAAACCAATCATCGAGCCATCTTTAAATAGGTACTCGGCCCATTCTTTTTCTTGCTCTGCGGCTTCAACAAACATTTTAATTGCTTCTTCACGGCACTGTGCGGCAACAATCGCCATTTCAGGGTCATCTTTACCATCTTGCATGATATTTAAAATATGCTGAGTACCTGAAAGGTGGAGTGCTTCATCACGGGCAATAAGCTTTATAATTTTAGCATTACCTTCCATCAATTCACGCTCGGCAAACGCAAATGAGCAAGCAAAGCTCACATAAAAGCGAATGGCTTCTAAAATGTTCACTGACATCATTGCCAGGTACAATTTCTTTTTCAGCTCAAATAAATTAACTACCACGGTTTGGCCATTAATTTCGTGTTTGCCTTCACCGTATAGGTTGTAAAGCGATACAGAATTGATTAGGTCATCATAATAAGTAGTTACCGCATCGGCACGCTCACTTATTTTGTCATTGCTAACAATGTCATCAAAAATGAGTTCAGGTGCTTGGGTTACGTTACGAATAATATGGGTGTACGAACGACTATGAATAGTTTCACTAAACGCCCATGTCTCAATCCATGTTTCTAGCTCAGGAATAGACACAATCGGTAATAGCGCTACGTTAGGCGAACGACCTTGAACACTATCAAGCAGCGTTTGATATTTTAAGTTGCTTAAAAATATGTGCTTCTCGTGATCGGGAAGCGCTTGAAAGTCTAAACGGTCTTTACTTACATCAACTTCTTCAGGTCGCCAAAAGAAAGACAATTGTTTTTCAATTAGTTTTTCAAAAATAGGGTATTTTTGTTGATCGTAACGTGACACGTTAACGGTTTGACCAAAAAACATTGGCTCTTGCATTTGGTTATTATGGTTTCTGCTAAAAGTAGTATAAGACATGTTTATCACTCAAAAAACTATCACTAAAACTATCAGGACAAAGCGGGCAGGGCGCCCGCTTTAAGTTTAACTATTAAATTTTACACGCGCCGCCTGCACAATCATCATCTTCCACTTCTGGAGTGTCTTCTTGAGCATCTGATGCGCCATCGCGGGTATTATGGTAATACAGTGTTTTAACACCTAACTTGTAGGCACCGAGTAAGTCTTTTAGTAAGACTTTCATAGGTACTCTACCGCCTTCGTATCTGTTTGGATCATAATTAGTATTTGCTGAAATTGTTTGGTCGATAAATTTCTGCATTATGCCTACTAATTGTAAGTAACCATCGTTTGATGGAATATCCCACAGTAACTCATAGTTATCTTTAAGGCGTTCGTACTCAGGAACAACTTGCTTTAAAATACCATCTTTACTTGCTTTAACACTAATATGGCCACGTGGTGGCTCAATACCATTGGTTGCATTTGAGATTTGCGATGATGTTTCTGATGGCATTAATGCGCTCAGCGTTGAGTTACGCATACCGTGCTCTTTAATGTTGGCACGTAACGTATCCCAATCAAGGTGCAGTGGTTCATCACAAATTTTATCTAAATCACGCTTATACGTATCTGTTGGCATAATACCTTGTGAGTACGTAGTTTCGTTAAATTTAGGACATGCTCCACGCTCTTTTGCCAGCTCATTAGATGCTTTCATTAAGTAGT
Source organism: Pseudoalteromonas sp. APC 3224 (assembly GCF_030407535.1). Lineage (GTDB taxonomy): Bacteria > Pseudomonadota > Gammaproteobacteria > Enterobacterales > Alteromonadaceae > Pseudoalteromonas. Next base: position 41,240 of record NZ_JASDDF010000033.1, read on the forward strand.
ACTGAATCGCTTCAAATGTTTTATGCGTGAGTGCATTTGCGCTGCCATCTGAGTAACGCTTACCGTTTTTAGCTAAGTAGTAGGCGTAGTTAATCACACCTATCCCTAGGGTACGACGTCCCATAGTGGCATTTTTTGCCGCCGGTACTGGGTAGTCTTGGAAATCAAGTAAGTTATCTAGTGCACGTACTGCAAGCTCAGCTAACTCTTCTAATTCATCCAGTGACTCAATCGCGCCTAAGTTAAATGCAGACAAGGTACATAAGGCAATTTCACCTTCTTCATCATTTACATTGTTCAGTGGCTTAGTCGGTAATGCAATTTCTAAACATAAGTTAGATTGACGAATAGGCGCCACTTTCGAAATAAATGGGCTATGTGTATTACAGTGGTCAACATTTTGTAAGTAAATACGACCGGTGCTGGCACGTTCTTGAGCAAACATAGAAAACAGTTCAATGGCTTTAATACGTTTTTTACGAATTGACTCGTCTTGTTCATACTTTACGTAAAGTGCATCAAATTCGTCTTGATCTTCAAAGAATGCGTCGTAAAGGCCCGGCACGTCTGAAGGGCTAAATAAGGTAATGTAATCGTCTTTAATTAAACGCGAATACATTAATTTATTAAACTGTACGCCGTAGTCTAGGTGACGTACGCGGTTATCATCAACACCACGGTTGTTTTTAAGTACCAGTAGGTTTTCTACTTCTAAATGCCAAAGCGGGTAGAATAAAGTAGCGGCTCCGCCACGTACACCGCCTTGCGAACAACTTTTAACGGCTGTTTGAAAATGCTTATAAAAAGGAATACAACCTGTGTGGTACGCTTCGCCGTTACGAATAGGGCTACCTAATGCACGAATACGTCCGGCATTAATACCAATACCGGCACGTTGAGAAACGTATTTAACAATCGCTGATGATGTCGCGTTAATTGAATCTAAGCTGTCGCCACACTCAATCAGTACACATGAGCTAAATTGGCGCGTTGGTGTACGTACACCTGACATAATTGGTGTAGGTAAAGAAATTTTAAATAATGAGACCGCATCGTAAAAACGTTTGATGTAATCAATACGCGTTTCACGTGGGTAATCTGAGAATAAGCTTGCCGCAACTAATATATATAAAAACTGTGCACTTTCGTAAATTTCACCGGTTACACGGTTTTGAACTAGGTATTTACCTTCAAGCTGTTTTACTGCTGCGTAGCTAAAGTTAAGATCGCGTGAATGATCTAAGTAAGCATCTAATTCATCAAGTTCTTGCTCTGTGTAATCAACAAGCAAATGTGCGTCGTAGCGTTTTTGTTCAACCATGTCAGTAACGTGGTCAAAAAGGCGCGGTGGCTCAAATTGGCCATACGCTTTTTTACGTAAATGGAATACAGCTAAACGAGCAGCAAGATACTGATAATCAGGTGATTCTTTTGAGATCTGATCCGCAGCGGCTTTGATAATCGTCTCATGAATATCTTTAGTACGAATACCGTCATAAAATTGAATATGCGATTTAAGTTCAACTTGTGAAACCGAAACGTTGTTTAAACCTTCGGCGGCCCATTCAATAACGCGATGGATCTTGTCTAGATCAAGCGGCTCTTTACGGCCGTCACGTTTGCTTACAGATAACTGTTGGTTCATAGTTTTGCCTGTATTCCTTGGGAATTAAATATTTTTGACCAATGAGTGCACTTAAAACGCCCAGTGCCTATTCTTTTATTGTTATTTCCACCGCATAGGTAAATTTAATCGAATAACATTTAGCCACAATATCTGGTGTTGTTCAAATTAGAGATCACAAGATAGTGTGGTCTGTGATCTTTTGCAAGGGACAGAAACCGCTCTCATTGTGGATAACGTTGGGATAACGTAATTGTGTTAGTAGGCATTAACCTTTGATCATTCGGTTAAGTTGAAATTTGTAAAAATCAACTAAGGAAAGATTAAATTTACGCTTTTTAAAAATAAATTTCGTCTGCTTTTTTTATCATCAAGCTTTGCGTAAAAACTAACACAATCACAATATGTAGTGTTTATTAATTAACATGGCACTATATGTGGTTGAATGCATCTATAGGGCTATGCCAATTAAAATCTGCATTCCAAGCCAATGCTTCGTCTATACTCGGTACATATCCCCACAGTGCGGTAGCGGTGTGCATATTCGCAGCTTTACCTGCTTGTATATCTCGCTGTGCATCACCTATATATAGGCAGCGCGAAGGATCAACACTCATTTGCTCAGCACAATGTAATAAAGGAAGGGGTGAGGGCTTAGATTCAGCTAAGGTATCACCACTTATCACAATTTGAGCATTTTTTAATGCAGGAATCGCCTCGACTAAAGGATCGGTTAAAAAGCCAGGCTTATTTGTCATAATGCCCCACGGGATCCCTTTATTATCAAGGGCAATGAGTAACTGTTCTATACCTACAAAGCATTGGGTATGGGTGGCAATATTGGCAGCGTAGTGTGCAACTAGCTCTGCTAAAAGTTGCTCTTGCGGTTGTTGCGCCCAAGCATCTTTAAAACCAGCAGCAAGTAATGCTGCTGCGCCATTTGAAGCTGCGGGTCGATACATATCACTGCCCACTAAGGGCTGTTGATGATTATGCAGCACACTATTTAGCGCGGCGCCTAAATCATCAGCGGTATCGAGTAAAGTGCCATCTAAGTCAAACAGCAATGCTTGATATTCAATTGGGCTAGTAGGTGTTTGCAAGCTTGCCATTACGCTAACTTCTCAAAGTGCAGCATATAATTTACGCTGACGTCATCATTAACCGTATATTGCTTTGAAAGTGGGTTGTAACTTAATCCTGCACTGGCACGTACCTTCAAGCCTGCTTGTTCTGCCCATGCGATTAATTGCGCAGGTTTAATAAACTTTTTATGGTCATGGGTACCTTCAGGCACCATTTTTAACAGTTTTTCTGCACCGACAATAGCGTATAAATAAGCTTTAGGGGTTTTATTAAGGGTAGAGAAGAATACATCCGCCCCAGGTTTTGCTAATTTAGCGACCGCATGAATAATAGAAGCAGGGTCGGGAACGTGCTCTAACATTTCCATGCAAGTAATCACATCAAAGCGCTCAGGGTGCTCATCAGCAAATTGTTCAGCAGGTACTTTTATATATTCAACGGGTACACTTGTTTCTAAACTGTGTAACTTAGCGACAGTTAAAGGCTCTTGCCCCATATCGATACCTGTTACCTTTGCACCCATTCGCGCCATGCTGTGACTTAAAATACCGCCGCCACATCCTACATCGAGGGTTTCTTTGTCAAATAATCCTTTAGTTTTGTCAGCGATAAAATCTAATCGTAATGGATTAATTTCGTGAAGCGGCTTAAATTCGCCTTCTAAATCCCACCAACGCTCTGCGATGGCTTCAAACTTTGCTATTTCTGCGTTATCTACATTTTGATGTTCGGTCATAAAATACTTCCTCGTCAATCTGAGGCCATTATATAGGGCTAAATTGATAAATCGCAAAGTTTTGCGCCTGTAAATTAAAATTAATTGTGATAGCATGGTTGCTTAGAAATAATAACAAACACTCTTAATACCTAATACTGGGTTGTTAAGAGCTGATACTGAAGGAATGTGATATCAAATGACTGATCTCGCCAATGAAATTCTGCCAGTCAATATTGAAGACGAGTTAAAAAACTCCTACTTAGATTACGCCATGAGTGTAATTGTAGGACGTGCATTACCAGACGTACGTGACGGTTTAAAACCTGTTCACCGCCGCGTCTTGTTTGCAATGAACGAGCTTAGTAATGACTGGAACAAGCCTTACAAAAAATCGGCCCGTGTGGTCGGTGATGTAATTGGTAAATACCACCCACACGGCGACAGTGCAGTTTATGACACCATCGTACGTATGGCTCAGCCATTCTCACTACGTTATATGCTAGTTGATGGTCAGGGTAACTTTGGTTCGGTTGATGGTGATTCAGCAGCGGCAATGCGTTATACAGAAGTACGTATGGCTAAAATGTCGCACGAATTATTAGCCGATCTTGAAAAAGAAACGGTTGATTTTGTGCCTAACTACGACGGCACAGAACAAATTCCTGATGTGTTACCGACTAAAATACCTAACCTGTTAGTTAATGGTTCGTCAGGTATTGCTGTTGGTATGGCGACAAATATCCCGCCACACAACTTAACAGAAGTAGTGAATGGCTGTTTAGCGCTTATTCAAAACCCTGAATTAACTATTACTGAGTTAATGGATTACATCCCAGGGCCTGATTTCCCAACTGCGGCCATTATTAATGGTAAAAAAGGCATTGAACAAGCCTATCAAACCGGTCGTGGTAAAGTGTACATGCGTGCGCGTGCTGACATCGAAACCGATGAGAAAACTGGCCGCGAAACGATTATTGTTCATGAAATCCCTTACCAAGTTAACAAAGCCCGTTTGATTGAAAAAATTGCTGAGCTAGTTAAAGATAAAAAAATTGAAGGGATCAGCGCATTACGTGATGAATCAGATAAAGACGGTATGCGTATCGTTATCGAGATCAAACGTGGTGACGTAGGTGAAGTTATTTTGAACAACCTTTATTCACAAACTCAGTTACAAACTGTGTTTGGTATGAATATGGTTGCGTTAATTAATAACCAACCTAAGTGTTTCAACTTAAAAGAAATGCTTGAAGAATTTATTATTCACCGTCGTGAAGTTGTTACCCGTCGTACGGTATTTGATTTGCGCAAAGCCCGCGACCGTGCGCACACGCTAGAAGGTTTAGCGATTGCACTGGCAAACATTGACCCAATTATCGAACTTATTCGTAAGTCACCAACACCTGCTGAAGCAAAAGTTGCACTAACAGCGCGTCCTTGGGAATTAGGTAATGTTAAAGCCATGCTTGATAAAGCAGGTGAAGACAATGTTGCCCGCCCAGATTGGCTAGCAAGCGATCTTGGTATTCGTGATGGTCAGTACTATATTTCTGAGCAACAAGCTCAAGCAATACTAGACTTACGTTTGCACAAACTAACAGGTCTTGAACACGAAAAAATTCTTACTGAATACCAATCGTTACTCGACCTAATTGCTGAACTATTATTCATTTTGGCAAGTCCGGAACGTTTAATGGAAGTTATTCGTGATGAGTTAGTTGAAATTAAAGAACAATATGGTGATGAGCGCCGCACTGAAATTAATGCAGCTGCACACGATATTAGCCTTGAAGACTTAATTAACGAAGAGAACGTGGTTGTGACCTTATCACACGAAGGGTACGTTAAGTATCAAGCGTTAAGTGATTACGAAGCGCAGCGTCGTGGTGGTAAAGGCAAGTCAGCAACCAAGATGAAAGATGAAGATTTCATTGAACGTCTACTTGTTGCCAATACGCACGATACTATTTTATGTTTCTCTACTGCGGGTCGATTATATTGGCTTAAAGTGTATCAGTTACCACTTGCAAGTCGCGCAGCGCGCGGTAAGCCAATTGTTAACTTATTACCGCTTGAAGCAGATGAACGTATTACTGCTATTTTGCCGGTACGCGATTATGAAGATGATAAATACATCTTTATGGCGACAGCATTTGGTACGGTTAAGAAAACACCATTGACTGCATACAGCCGTCAACGTGCTAGCGGTATTATTGCCGTTAACTTAAACGAAGGTGATAGCTTAATTGGTGTTGATATTACCGATGGTAGCAACGAAATTATGTTGTTCACTGATGCGGGTAAAGTTGTACGCTTTAAAGAAGCTGAAGAAACCACGGTAGTTGATGAAAATGGTAACCCTGTTCTTGATGAAGAAGGTAAGCCTGAGATTCGCTTCAAAGGTGTACGCCCTATGGGTCGTACTGCAACGGGTGTTCGTGGTATTAAGATGCCAGACGAACAACGTGTTGTATCACTGATTGTACCTAAGAATGACGGTGCAATATTAACAGTAACAGAAAATGGTTACGGCAAGCGTACTCAACTTGAAGACTACCCATCTAAGAGTCGTGCAACACAAGGTGTTGTATCAATTAAGGTGAGTGAGCGTAATGGTGCCGTTGTTGGTGCTGTTCAAGTTGATGACAACGACGAAATAATGATTATTTCGAATCGTGGTACCTTAGTACGAACTCGCGTTAATGAAGTTTCTACGGTTGGACGTAACACCCAAGGTGTTATTTTGATCAGAACTATTGACGAAGAGCAAGTAGTTGGTTTACAACGTATAGAAGAGATTGAAGTGACTGAAAGTGACTTGATTGATATCGAAGACGTTGAAACAGTAGATACGGTTATAGATGAAGTAGCGGATGACAATCCTCCTTCAGAATAATTGAGATTGAAAAAAGCGGCCTTGGCCGCTTTTTTTATATGGTTGAAAAAAACTAAAGACACTTGAATTAGTTTAATTCAAGTTAAACAGTAAATTACTGGAATGAGGAAAAGGTAATGAGTATTTATAATTTTTGTGCGGGTCCTGCAATGCTACCACCGGCTGTCATGCAAAAAGCACAAAAAGAGTTTTTAGACTGGCAAGGGCTTGGTGTTTCAGTAATGGAAATGAGCCATCGCAGTAAAGAATTTTTAGCATTAACGGCTAAGTGTGAAGCTAGTCTGCGTCGTTTAATGAATATTAGTGATGAGTTTGAAGTGCTGTTTATGCACGGCGGCGGTCGAGGACAATTTAGTGCCGTACCTTTAAACCTCCACGTTGATGGAAAAAAAGCGGTGTATTGTGAAAACGGAGTGTGGTCAAAAAGTGCAACTAGCGAAGCTGATAAGTTTACTCAAACTCACACTATTGACGTACGTAATGACGATAATGGCTTATTTTCTATCAAGCAGGTAGCCGATTGGGTTTTACCAGCCGATGCTGCATATATTCATTATTGCCCAAATGAAACTGTAGATGGTCTAGAGATTTTTGATGTACCCAGTCACCCAACAGCACCGATTGTCGCCGATATGTCGTCGACTATTCTATCGCGCGAAATTGACGTTAATCAATTTGATTTAATCTACGCAGGTGCTCAAAAGAATATCGGCCCATCGGGTATTGCTATCGTAATTGTTCGTAAAACGCTACTTGAGCGTGAAGGGCTAGCTAAGCCAGGTATTTTAGATTACGCACTTGAAGCAAAACAAGGCAGTATGTTTAACACTCCACCTACATTTGCATGGTATTTAGCAGCTGAAGTATTTGAATGGCTTGAGCAAAATGGCGGTGTTAAAGCCATGGAAACACATAATACTGCCAAAGCGCAGCTGCTTTATGACTTTATCGATGAGTCTGATTTTTACACCAACAAGGTAGCAAAACATTGTCGTTCACGTATGAATGTGCCTTTTTGGTTAGTTGATGAAAGCCTAAATGATAAGTTTGTTAAAGAGTCAACAGAAGCGGGCTTATTAGCGCTTGAAGGGCACCGTATTGTTGGCGGTATGCGCGCGAGTATTTATAACGCAATGCCACTGGAAGGAGTTAAAGCATTAGTTGATTTTATGGCGGCTTTCGCAAAGGAGAACAGCTAATGGATCAACTTTCTTTAGCGCCTATTTCACAGGTTAATGGCAGTGTTACTCTGCCGGGTTCGAAAAGCTTGTCAAATCGCATTCTATTATTGGCTGCACTATCAAACGGCTCTACGGTTGTAGAAAACTTATTAGACAGTGATGATATTCGTCATATGTTGGGCGCCTTAGCGCAGCTCGGTGTGAATGTGACACTTAATGATGAGCGAACTATCGCGACCGTAGAAGGTGTAGGTGGCGTATTTAAAACGCCAACTGAGGCATTGTTTTTAGGTAATGCAGGCACTGCATACCGTCCTTTAACGGCAGTGCTTGCAGCGATTGCTGGGGAGTATGAGTTAATTGGTGAGCCACGTATGGAAGAGCGACCAATTGGCCACTTAGTTGATGCACTGCAAGCCTTAGGTGGTAATGTTAGTTATTTAAAAAATAAAGATTATCCGCCGCTTAAAATTGTTGGTGGGCAAATAGCAGGTGGTGAAGTAGAAATCGACGGTAGTATTTCAAGCCAATTTTTAACTGCGTTGCTTATGGCTGCACCGTTATTTAAAGGTGATACTCAAATTAAAATTAAAGGCACGTTAGTGTCTAAGCCTTACATTGATATTACTCTTGATGTAATGACGCGTTTTGGTGTCACCGTTGAGCATGATAATTACAGTACTTTTTTTGTAAAAGGTGCACAGCAGTATCAAGCCGTTGAGCGAATTATGGTCGAAGGGGATGCTTCATCTGCTTCTTACTTTATTGCTGCAGCAGCAATTGCCGGCGGCGAAATAGAAATTAAAGGCGTCGGTGCTAAATCAGTTCAAGGTGATATTGGTTTTGCTAATGTTATGGAGCAAGTAGGTGCCAAAATTGATTGGTATGACGAACGTTTAGTTGTTCGTAAAGGTGAGCTTAACGGTATTGATATTGATGCGAATGCAATACCTGATGCTGCAATGACCCTGGCTACAGTTGCCTTGTTTGCAAAAGGGCCAACGGCAATTCGCAACATTTATAACTGGCGAGTAAAAGAAACTGACCGTTTACACGCTATGGCCACAGAGCTTAAAAAAGTAGGGGCTGAAGTAGTTGAAGGGCATGACTTTATTGAGATCACACCGCCAAAACAGTTTAATAATGTGGCTGTAGATACCTATGATGACCACCGTATTGCCATGTGCTTTGCAATGGTGGCAGTAGGGGGTAAGCCCATAACGATTAACGATCCGGCCTGTACTTATAAGACATTCCCAACATTTTTCAACGTGTTAGCATCTGTCAGTAAATAGGCTATTTATAAGTATTTATAAAAAGTTACATACTAAAAGCGGATAATCTTTAATAATTGACGTATAATGTGGCGGTTTATTTTGGTGTGCATTGAAGGAGGTTTTAAATGCCGGCGTTATTAATGCCCGTAATCACCGTAGATGGCCCAAGTGGTTCTGGTAAAGGAACTGTTTGTCGCTTATTGGCTGAAAAATTAGGCTGGGATGTGTTAGATAGCGGTGCAATTTATCGCGTACTTTCACTTGCAGCACTTCATCACCAAATTGCGTTAGATAACGAAGAAGCACTGGTTCCACTAGCTGCAAATCTTGATGTGCAGTTTCTGATAGACAGTGATACTAATGCAGGAAAGATTATTTTAGAAGGCGAAGATGTAACAACCACTATTCGAAATGAAGAAGTGGGAGCTGCAGCGTCCAAAGTTGCGGCATTGCCACGAGTTCGTGAAGCGTTACTTCGTCGCCAGCGTGCGTTTAGAACTGAAAATGGCTTAATTGCTGATGGTCGCGATATGGGCACTGTTGTGTTTCCTGATGCGCCATTAAAGATATTTCTAACCGCAAGTGCAGAAGAACGTGCTCGCAGACGTTTTGTTGAGTTGAATGAGCGCGGGCTTGATGTTACACTAAGTGGTCTATTACAAGACATTCGAGCACGTGATGATCGCGATATGAATCGCGCCGTTGCGCCGCTTGTACCTGCAGAGGATGCGATTGAGCTTGATACTAGCGAACTCAACGCACAGCAAGTCTTTGATAAAGTTATAACTTTATTAGATTCAAGCATCTCTGAAGGTAAGCTTCCTAAACGAAGCTAAACACATTTTATGCACCAGCAGGACGCCAGTGCTATTTTAACAACCCCATGCAGCATGGTTGCTTATTGGTATTAATATATGAGACGTATATTCGTATGTCAGAAAATTTTGCGCAGTTATTTGAAGAAAGCTTAAAGGGTTTTGAAGCAGAGCAAGGCTCTATCGTTAAAGGTACAGTAATCTCAATCGAGAACAACATTGTACTTGTAGATGCTGGTCTTAAATCAGAAAGTGCTATCCCTGCAGAGCAGTTCAAAAATGCTGCTGGTGAACTAGAAGTTGCTGTTGGCGACGAAGTAGATGTTGCACTAGATGCAATCGAAGACGGTTTCGGTGAAACTATCCTTTCTCGTGAGAAAGCGAAGCGTCACGAAGCGTGGATCCGTCTTGAGAAAGCATGTGAAGAGCAAGAGACTGTTACTGGTGTTATCAACGGTAAAGTTAAAGGCGGTTTCACTGTTGAAGTTGATTCAATCCGTGCTTTCCTACCTGGTTCACTTGTTGATGTTCGTCCAGTACGTGACACAACTCACCTTGAAGGCAAAGAGCTTGAATTTAAAGTAATCAAGCTTGATCAAAAACGTAACAACGTTGTTGTTTCACGTCGTGCAGTTATCGAATCAGAAAACTCACAAGAACGTGAAGAGCTTCTTGCTAACCTTGTTGAAGGTCAAGAAGTTAAAGGTATCGTTAAGAACCTTACTGACTACGGTGCATTCGTTGACCTTGGTGGTGTTGATGGTCTACTACACATTACTGACATGGCGTGGAAGCGTGTTAAGCACCCTTCAGAAATCGTTAATGTTGGCGACGAAATCGCAGTTAAAGTTCTTAAATTCGACAAAGATAAAACTCGTGTATCTCTAGGTCTTAAACAGCTTGGCGAAGATCCATGGGCAGCTATCGCTGGTCGTTACCCAGAAGGTTCTAAACTTTCTGGTCGTGTAACTAACCTTACTGATTACGGTTGCTTCGTAGAAATCGAAGAAGGCGTTGAAGGTCTAGTACACGTTTCTGAAATGGATTGGACTAACAAGAACATCCACCCTTCAAAAGTTGTTTCACTTGGTGACACTGTTGAAGTTATGGTTCTTGAAATCGACGAAGAACGTCGCCGTATTTCTCTTGGTCTTAAGCAATGTATTGCTAATCCTTGGCAGGAATTTGCTCGTCTACAAAACAAAGGCGATCAAGTTACTGGTAAGATCAAATCAATCACTGACTTCGGTATCTTTATCGGTCTTGACGGTGGTATTGATGGTCTTGTTCACCTTTCAGACATTTCTTGGAATACACCTGGCGAAGAAGCTGTACGTGAATTCAAGAAAGGCGACGAAATCACTGCTATCGTATTGCAAGTTGACCCAGAGCGTGAACGTATCTCTCTAGGTGTTAAGCAAATCGAAGCTGACCCATTCAATAACTACCTTGATGCAAACAAAAAAGGTGCTATTGTTAAAGGTAAAGTGACTGAAGTTGATGCGAAAGGCGCAACTGTTGAACTTATCGAAGGCGTTGAAGGTTACATCCGTGTAGCTGATATCGCTCAAGAGCGCGTTGAAGATGCAACTACTGTTGTTTCTGTAGGCGACGAAATCGAAGTTAAATACGTTGGTGTTGATCGTAAGAACCGCACTTTAAGCTTATCTGTTAAAGCTCTTTTCGAAGCAGAAGAGAAAGAAGTACTAGAGAAGCTTAAGAAAGAAGAGCCAGTGTTCGAAAACGCAATGGCAGCTGCTTTCGCAAATGCACAAAAAGACTAATTAATTATAGTCTTTTAATTGGAAGGGCAGTTTATGCCCTTCCACTATTTCTTTTAAGGAAACGCTATGACTAAGTCAGAACTGATAGAAACACTTGCTGAACAACACGCACATATTCCTGTGAAAGATGTTGAGAACGCTGTTAAAGAAATTCTTGAACAAATGGCCGGCTCATTATCTTCTTCAGATCGTATTGAGATCCGAGGTTTTGGAAGTTTCTCTTTGCATTACCGTGCACCTCGTACAGGTCGAAATCCTAAAACAGGTGAAACTGTAGAGTTAGACGGTAAGCATGTACCTCATTTTAAGCCAGGCAAAGAACTACGTGACCGTGTAAACGAGAGCATTGCTTAGTAAATTTATTGGAGTAGTTACTTGTTCAAGGTATTAAAAATTATTCTGGCAGCACTTTTTTTAATTGGTGCATTTGTATTGGGTTCGCAAAATCCACAATTAACACAAATTAACTACATAATAGCCAGTAATACATTACCTTTAGCCGTTATAATAAGTATCTGCTTTTTGTTAGGTGTTGTAGTGGGTTGCTTTGTGAGCTTTAAATTGTTTACGCAATTAAAGTGGCAAAATTACCGTTTAAAAAAGCAATTAACGCCTGAAAAAGATAATAAAAAGCGTATTGCCAACAAAGATACCTAATTATGATTGAGCTGTTGTTTTTACTGCTTCCTGTCGCCGCCGGTTATGGCTGGATCATGGGAAAAAACAGTGCGAAAAATCAGGCTCATCAATTTAATAGAGAAATCACTTCTGAATACAGTAAAGGGTTAAAGTTCTTACTGGACAGAGAAGAAGATCAGGGGCTTGAGCATTTAATTAATTTGCTCGAAGTAGCTGCTGACTCTGTAGAACACTATTCTACATTAGCCACTATGTTTCGCCGCCGTGGCGAGCTTGACCGCGCAATAAAAATTCATGAATTGCTATTAAAACACCCAAGCCTTAACGAAAAACAAGCTGCCAATAGTCGGTTAGAATTAGCAGAAGACTATATTATGGCAGGTTTACTCGATAGCGCAGAAGAACATTTAATATGGCTGGTAAAAAATAACCATGAAGATGCTCTTGAGCCAATTATTTCCTTATATTCACAGACCCGTGAATGGGAAAAAGGCATTAGTATGTTTGAAGCGCATACTGAGCTTTTTTCAAAAGAACAACACTTCAAAGCCATCGCAAACTTTTATTGTGAATATGCTATTACCAGTAATAATCCTCAACTTATGCGCAAAGCTATTAGCTTAAACTTTAAAACAATCAGGCCTCTATATGAGCTTGGTTTGTCTGCCTATACAAAAGAAGATTACGTAAAAGCAATTTATTATTGGCGAGAACTTATCTGTCAATTTACCTTTTTTGCGCCATTATTTATTGATAAGTTAGCGCATAGTTATAAGCAACTTAAACTAACCCATCAGTTTCATGAACTCGTGAACGACTTATTAGATAAGGGTGGGGTAATGATAAAAATACAGCATTGCCAAGCGTTGCTTGAGCAAGGTCACACTGAACAAGCCTTTGAATTTTTAACCGACAGTTTAAAACGTCAACCTACCATCCGTGGCTTTAGTTTTTTACTGCAGTTAATGAGCGCCGAAAATAAAAATACCAAAGATGTGCTTAATCAAATAGATAAACTTGTTACCTCATATATTGCTACCAAGCCTGACTTTCAATGCCAGCATTGTGGCTTTACAAGTTACACCATTTATTGGAATTGCCCTTCTTGTAAACATTGGGAAACCATTGTGCCTAGCAGAGGCTTAGACGGATTTTAATCTTTATACTTTTCGCTCACTAGTAGGATAGTTATGTCTTTCGAACAATCAAAAAAAATTCTTATCGCTCTTGATTATGATGATCAGCAAACTGCTTTAGCATTTGTGAAACAGTTATCACCGGATACCTGTCGATTAAAAGTGGGTAAAGAAATGTTCACATATTTTGGCCCTGAATTTGTTAAAGAGCTGGTTGATTTAGGTTTCGATGTATTTTTAGATTTGAAATTTCATGATATCCCAAATACTGTTGCTAAAGCAGTAACCGCTGCAGCTAAAATGGGCGTGTGGATGGTTAATGTTCATGCAAGTGGTGGTTTTGAAATGATGCATAAAGCAAAGCAGGCACTCGAACAATTTGGTGATAAAGCTCCTTTATTGATTGCCGTGACCGTTTTAACCAGCATGGATGAAACTGAGCTTGGGCGTTTAGGTATAACTAAATCACCACAAGAGCAAGTTATGCATTTAGCAAAACTAACAAAGCAAGCAGGGCTTGATGGTGTAGTGTGTTCAGCACAAGAAGCACAAAGTTTAAAGGCGGCTTTAGGCAAAGAATTTAAACTCGTAACCCCAGGTATTCGTCCTGCTGGCAGTGATGCGGGCGATCAAAAACGTATTATGACACCTAAAGACGCGATTGAAGCTGGCAGTGACTATTTAGTAATAGGGCGTCCGATTACTCAGGCACAAAACCCTGTAGAAGTATTAAATGATGTTAATAAATCAATAGCTTAAATTTAAAGTATGCATAATTATAAGGAGTTTATTACAACTCTTTTTGTTTGTGCTACATTTAGTTACGGCTATGCAGTGAGGAACTAACTTTGCGTTTAATAATGTTTGTAGTGGTAATTATCATTAGTGGCTTTGCTGTTAATAAATATGTATTTTCAACCAAAATGTATGATGATGTTTCGAATGTTACCGATTTGGTATCTGATTACCCCGTTGATTTATTTAAGTTTAAAAAAATCGCCCAAAACTATGCTCAGCATTTATGTTATACAAATGAAGCTGTTTTAGCAGGACTTGATATAAGTAGTAGAGAATGTGTTGATGTACACGATGAAATGCAGAATGAGTGTACAAAAAAAGTATTTAGATTAGCGCCATTAAATATGACATCTAAAAAAGAATTAATTGAATATTCAAATCAATATTCACGTTGTACCTTACCTTACAAAAA
>NZ_JASDDF010000034.1:0-52691 GCF_030407535.1 Pseudoalteromonas sp. APC 3224
ATCATTAATATATCAATCAAGTTTATAGAAATAGAATAAAAACTCCAAAACCACCATTCTTGAGTATTCCCAAGAATGTATAAGTCATAATAAATAAAACCAACTAATACACTATTTATGATTAAGCCAATAATGATGAAATATGCAGATAAAGATGGAGTAACCTTTGCTCTTTTAATCGCAAAAACAATAAAAGCAATGGTTAAAAAGTCATAAGCTATCCAATTAAGATAAACATGGCTCAATATATATAGATAGTCACTTAATACATATGAGCAAAGCATTATTGCAGCTAAATATAGAGAAGATTTATGTGGGGTATTGATACTTTTAACAAAACAATACAGGAAAGCCATTAGGAAGCCCCACTGAATGAATGCGCTTACATATTCACCAAGGGTATAGCTTATATACATGTTTATGAAAAGTTGTTTTCTGGTTGGATATTTGAGCCTTTGAAAAGTTTATTTTTTAATTTATGAAGACCTAAAAAGTCTCGATCTACAATTAAAACTACAATCATTATTAAATCTATTATATTAACGCCAAAAGTATATATATCCCATAGAAACCAAGGCTCACGATTATTACTAAGGTACATATCAAAATACATAAATAGACTAAGTATAGAGTTTATAAAGAGACCTAAAATAATGTACAGAAAAGAGTATGTTGTCTTTTTAAACAAAACAAAGGCTAGTGTCAAAGCTGCTATAGTCCCATAATCGTATAGAGCCCAGTCTAAATATAGTGAATTTTCTATTGATAACCAAGTAAAGAAATAATCAGATAAAGTGTAAGAAGTCATCATAATAAATGAACTGAGTAATAAGGTAGTATCCCTTTTAATGCCTAATGAAAATACAAAAGCATTAAAGAAAAACGCCATCAAAAAGCCCCAGCTTGCAAAAGCTGACAGCGAAAAAAAACCAAAAAACTCAGTTAAAAACATTCATGACCTTTAATGTTACTTAGGCTTACTAGTATCAAGTATAACGCCACCACGCTGAAGTTCTGCACCAGCTGCAGCCATTGCCTCTTGAGAGATACTTACTGTATCAGATTGTAAGGTTTTAGGGCTAGCAGTTTGTTCCATTGCAGGCTTTAATTGTTGCGTTTTATTGTATGCTTGCATTTGTACTTGGCTGTTCGCTGAAATTTGCATGTGATTAATCCTTTTGAGTATTAAATTTATTATTGGCGCAAATTTAAATCACACCACCTGCAGCAGTTAGTAAATAACTGCTGTCGCGTTTAATCTATGTTGGTTAATTGACTCAACAGCACGCTACACAAGTGAAATGCAAACGATATGCCAACTTTAAATTACTAGTATATTAATTAAAAAATTATTTTATTTTACTCAAAAAAAAAACGCATCGGGGTCACCGTGCGTTTTTTATCCTAGGGATTGCTCAAGCCACGTTTTTACAGGGGATCTCCATGCTATTACTTGGCTTTAACATATATTCCATTGCGACTTCATCACAGTTTTCTTTGCGTAAACATAGCTCGCAATCTTTCATTACTTTTTCAGGTAGGCTCTCTTTATTACAGAAACTAAACCGCTGATTTTCGAAAAAGTCAGGTACACGAGTCAGAACAATGACACGATTAAGTGCCAACTTTTTGGCTTTCACTAATAAGTGTTCAACCAGTTCTCGTCCCTGCCCCGTTACTGCGCTTTTAGGATCAATGCCTAATGAACGTATTTCAGCTAATCCTGTGTCGTAAATATAAAGTGAAGCACAACCCGATACCTGACCGTCTATCTCGGTTACGGCAAACTCATTAATTGAGTGCACCATATCACTTTTAGCTCGCGGTAAATTTTCGCCGACTGTTGCCCAGTGCTGTACGAGTTTAGCAATTGCTTCTACGTCATCTAAATTGGCATCACGAACCGTTATTTGCTGTTTTTTTTTCGCGTCTTTCACCGCTTTGCTTACTTGCTCTAATGATGTACCGCCAAGCGCTTGGCGTGCTTTGATACAGGCGTCAATTTCAAGTACCGGATACACGTCATCTTCAAACACGGGGTTTACTGATTTATACTGCTCAAGTGAAAGCTCCTCTAACGTTTTATCTTCACTAATGGCTAGTTGCACCAATACCCCTACAATATGATGCCCTTCTCTGAACGGTACACCTTTAGCCACTAAATAATCAGCAAGTTCGGTTGCATTCGCGTGGCCACCTTTTGCCGCTGCAAGGGTTTTATCTGCTTTAACTTTTATACCTTTAATACACGCTTGTGCCATATGAATACACGCAAGCCATGTTGGCATGGCATCAAAAATGCCTTCTTTGTCTTCTTGCATGTCTTTATTGTAAGCAAGTGGCAGTGCTTTTAAGGTCATCATCATTGCGCTAAACGCACCAAACACCCGGCCAGTTTTACCACGAATAAGCTCTAATGCATCTGGGTTTTTTTTCTGTGGCATTAAAGATGAACCCGAGGTTACATTATCGGCCAGTTCAATAAAGCCAGCTTCGCCTGAGTTATAAAAAATCAGGTCTTCAGACATCCGCGATAAGTGGATCATAGAAATAGACGCACAGCTTAATAGTTCAACAACAAAGTCACGATCAGATACGCCATCTAAACTATTTTTAGTCGCGCCAGTAAATCCTAGCCCTTGTGCAAGTGCATGGCGGTCAATCGGGTATGCAGTGCCCGCAAGTGCACCACTGCCGAGTGGGCAATAATTCATTCGTGCTTGGGCATCTTTTAGTCGGCTTTCATCACGCTCAAGCATTTCTACATAAGCCATACACCAATGGCTAAATAACACCGGTTGTGCACGTTGTAAGTGGGTATAACCTGGTAATATTGTGCCAAGCTCACGTTCAGCTAAGCCAATAAACTCTGCTTTAAGTTGCGCAATCGCTTTTAAAATATGATCAGCGGTATCGCGGCACCAGAGTCTAAAGTCGGTAGCAACTTGGTCGTTACGGCTTCGGCCTGTGTGTAACTTTTTAGCTAAATCACCTACTTTTTCAATTAGTGCAGCTTCAACATGCGAGTGAATATCCTCTGCACCTGAAGTGGCAACAGCGTGTGGATTTGCTTTTACTTCTTCAAGTAACTCATAAAGTGCCGATACCAGCTTTTTGTGCTCATCACTAGATAACACATTCACTTGTTCTAGTGCGCCAGCCCATGCAACAGAGCCAATTATATCTTGCTCTGCTAATTGATAATCAAAGGGAAGTGAATCGTTAAACTGTTTAAACGCTTCATCTGGACCCGTAGAAAAACGTCCGCCCCATAATGCCATGAAATCTCTCCAAACCCGATAATAGCCCCTTAATTCCAAGGGGCATAAAAAGTTACTTTTTAGCTAGTGCTGAAATTCTGCTTGATAGCGAGAATAAACGAATAAAGCCTTCTGCGTGCGATTGGTCATAAACATCGTCTTCACCAAAGGTAGCAAAATCTTCGCTATATAAACTGTTAGGTGATTTTTTCTGAACCGCAGTGACTTGGCCTTTATAAAGCTTAAGTACCACTTCGCCCGTTGCTAGTGTAGACAGCGCTTCTGCACCGGCTAAAATAGAATCTTTTAGCGGCGTAAACCAACGACCGTCGTAGACTAAGTGTGAAAATTCACCACCGAGTACTTCTTTCCATTTACGGCTCGCTTTATCAAGTACTAACTCGTCTATTGCTTGAAGCGCCGCCATGATCACAGTACCGCCTGGCGTTTCATAACAACCACGCGATTTCATGCCAACTAAACGGTTTTCTACAATATCGACACGTCCCACACCATGAGGTGATGCAATATCGTTTAATTTAACTAAACAATCATAAGGTTTAAGCTCTTCGCCATTTACAGCAACTACTTCACCTTCAACAACCGATAAAGTGACGTGTTCAGCTTTATCAGGTGCTTGCTCTGGTGAGTTAGTCCAGGTCCATACTTGCTCACTTGGTTCACACCAAGGGTCTTCAAGTTCACCGCCTTCGTGAGAAATATGCCATGCGTTAGCATCACGACTGTAAATTTTAGTTGCTGACGCAGAACATGGAATATCACGTTCAGCTAGGTAATCAAGCAATGATTCACGGCTTGATAAATCCCACTCACGCCATGGCGCAATCACTTTTAAATCAGGTGCGAGTGCGGCAAAACATGACTCAAAACGTACTTGGTCGTTACCTTTGCCTGTACAGCCGTGAGAAAGTGCATCGGCACCTACTTTACGCGCAACTTCTACTTGCGCTTTAGCAATAATTGGACGCGCCATAGAGGTACCAAGTAAATAAGTTCCTTCGTATATAGAACCCGTTTTAAGCGTTGGGTAAATATAATCGCTTACCATCTCATCTTTTAAATCAACCACGTAACACTCAGATGCACCTGACGCTATAGCTTTAGCTTCTACGCCTTCAAGTTCTTCAGCGCCTTGGCCAACATCGGCAACAAAGGCAATAACTTCACAGCCGTAGTTCTCTTTTAACCATGGCACGATAGCCGATGTATCAAGACCACCTGAATAGGCTAAAACGACTTTTTTAATTGAACTCATAGGTGTTCCTTAACAAAATTTGGATTTAACAATGTAACTAATAGCGCATTTTGCGCATGCATGCGGTTTTCTGCTTGCTGTATAATTTTTGATGCAGGGCCATCCATTACCTCAGAAGTAATTTCAAACTCACGGTGTGCCGGTTGGCAATGTAATACCGTAGTTGCACCGGTTTTTTCTAACAATGCCTGGTTTAATTGATAAGGCATGTATTTTTCTTTTACTTGCTCAAGAGGAGTTGTATCCCCCATTGATACCCAGGTATCGGCGTAAACAACATTAGCGCCTACTGCAGCCTCAACCCTGTCACTTACCATTACAGAAGCGCCATTCATCGCTGCTATTTGCTCTGCTTTTTTAAGTACTTGCGAATCAGGTGAGCTGCCTTTTGGTGTTACAGCGACAAAGTCTGTTCCTAAAGTAGCGGCTAATAGCATTAATGAGTGTGTTACATTATTGCCCTCACCTAGGTAGGCAAGCTTTAACTGGCTAACATCACCATGTACTTCTTGTAGCGTTAAAAAATCAGCTAATGCTTGGCATGGGTGATATAAATCACACAAACTGTTAATCACAGGAACGGATGAATACTCACCGAGTGTCGTTAACGTACTGTGCTGATTAACCCGCGCAACAATCCCGTCTGCCCAAGTCGAAATATTTAAGGCAAAATCTTTTATTGATTCGCGGGCGCCCATTGCACCATTTTGTTGGTCAAGGTAAACCGCATGGCCCCCTAAACGGTTTATACCAATATCAAATGAAAGGCGAGTACGTAAACTTTGCTTTTCAAACAAAGTAACCACTGACTTACCAGCTAATACTTGGCTATATTTACTCGGGCTTTCTTTAATATCTTGCGCTAACTTTAATAAATTTAGTGCGCCTTGTTGGTCTAATTCTAGACCCGTTAAAAAATCTTTAAACATGTTCAACCTATGGTGTTACTTTAGTTCCGACATGCTCGCCTTGCAGCAAAGCAGTTAAGTTTTCTGGCTTTTGCCAGCTGGAAATGTACACACCGCGTCGTAAATGTTGGGCAGCGTGAAGACTGGTCTTAACTTTGACCTCCATCCCGCCCACAATTACTCCCTCTGCAATTAAAGTATCAATGTGTTTTGTGTCAAGTTGATGTAAAGGCTGCTTATTGGCATCAAGTACCGCCTCTACGTCCGTCATAAAAATAAGTTCTGCATTTAAATTATTTGCCATTGCGGCGGCTGCTTCATCTGCATTAACGTTGTATAACAAGCCCTGTTCATCAAAGCCGATAGAGCTGATGATTGGTAACCGGCCAACACTGAGTAAATCATCAATAATAGAATCAGCATTGTTGTGACATTGACCTACTTGACCCAATGCTTTTAATTTTTGCGAGGCGGTGATCCCTGCTTCATATAAACTTAACCCCACCGGCTTATGACCAACACTAATTGCTTGCGCCATGAGTTGTTTGTTTGCCGCACCCGCAAGGGCTCCAACAATATAAGGCATCTGTTCTTTAGGGCTAATACGTAAACCTTGGTGTTTAGCACTGGCAAAACCAGCCTCTTTTAACCAGCTATCAACTAATGAGCCACCACCATGCACAATCACAAACTGAGCATCATCTTGCTCGTTGAGTATTTCAAATAATGCTTTAGCGGCATTTTCAGTATTGAGTACTGCACCACCGAGTTTAATAACCCACGTTTTACTGCTCATCTAAACGCTCCTATTAGACCTGTAGTGTGGGGAAGCCCCATTGATAAATTAATACATTGCAAAGCCTGACCAGCTGCCCCTTTTAATAAGTTGTCAATTGCTGCCATTACTATTAACTGTGAGCCTTGCTGCTGCCACGCAATATCTACATAAGGTTGTTTGGCCACCCCTTTAATCGAAGGGATTTTGCTGCCAAGCAAACGAATTAATGGCTCATCAGCCAATACTTGATAAGCTTTAGCTACTTGCTCACTGGTCACACCCGGCTTTAATTGCACATAAATAGTTTCTAAAATACCGCGCGGAAAATTACCTAAATGAGGAGTAAATAACACCTCATGACCTAGATGCTGTTGTATTTCAGGCCCATGACGGTGATTAAACAAACCATAGGGTGCAAGTGATACCTCACAAAAATGCGTACCGATGCTGGCTTTTCGCCCTGCGCCCGTTACGCCAGAAACCGCATTAATAATAATTTTTTCATCACTCAACAAACACGCTTGCTGAAGAGGTTTTAATGCATTTAATGCAGCCGTTGGATAGCAGCCAGCAACAGCAATTAGCTGAGCATCAGTAATGGCTTTACTATTCCATTCAGCAAGACCATATGCCGCTTGATTGAGTAGTTCTGGATGTTGGTGTTCAAAGCCATAATAAGTAAGGTAATCATCATTGCTTGCAAGACGATAGCCACCAGAAAGGTCAAATACCTTTTTACCCATCGCTAAAAACTGAGGCGCTAAATCCACACTTACTTTATGATCGGTACACAGGCAAACGTAATCTGCTGAATGAGTGATATCAGCAAGTGCATGTTCATTTAGTGGCTGCAAAGGTAAATCAAGTAATCCTAAATGCTCAGGATACAACTCACTAAGCAACTTATGTTTATCTAAACTTTGCGCTGATACATAACAACCAGTTAGCGAAAGAGTTGGATGTTTTGCTACTAAGCTAGCCAGTTCTGCGCCGCTGTAACCGCTGGCACCTATAATTACTACGTTCATTATTTACTCTTTATCTAAAATTAGTGACCACATTCCATGTTGTTTGTTTACACTAGGGTATAACCCAGCCAAACAGATTAAATTTATGAGTGATAACTATCGTCGTATTATTTTCATGGCGTAACTTTAATATATTTATGCTTAAAAAGTGAATTGATATTCATAGTAAATACTTTTACATTGTTATGCAATTAAAATGAATACTTATTTTGGAGTTTTTTATGTCTCTGCCGTCATTTATTTCGATGTACCAGCAATTGATTGCTGCCCCCTCTATCAGTGCCATTGAAGATCATTTATGTATGAGTAATAAGAGTGTCATTGAACTCCTAGCGCAATGGTGTGAAAGCTTAGGTTTTAACTGTGAAATAATAGAGTTAGAAGGCAACAAAGGTCGCTACAACTTATTAGCAAAACGCGGTCAAGGCGACGGCGGTTTAATGCTGGCAGGTCACACTGATACGGTACCATTTGATGATAGTCGTTGGAATCACAACCCATTTAAATTAACTGAGCGAGATAACAAACTATTTGGCTTAGGTAGCATTGATATGAAAGGTTTTTTTGCTTTTGTACTGCAGGCTATTAGTGAGCTTGATGAAAAGCAACAAACACAACCAATTTTAATATTAGCCACCGCAGACGAAGAAACCACTATGGCTGGCGCACAACAAATCTGTAAGCACCCAAATTTAAAGCCAAGTCGCTGTATTATTGGTGAACCTACTGATATGACGCCAGTATTTACTCATAAAGGTCATATGAGTACAGCAATAAGAGTTGTCGGCCGTTCAGGACATAGCTCAGATCCCGAACGGGGTCTTAACGCCATCGAAGTGATGCATAAAGTGATTACAAAATTGCTAATCTTAAAAGAACAACTTAAGAATAAATATTCAATAAATCACTTTGAAATTCCTCACCCAACGCTCAATTTAGGTAATATTCATGGGGGCGATAATGCGAATCGGATTTGCGGTTGCTGTGAAATGCACATTGATATGCGCCCTCTTCCTGGCTTAAGTGTACAAGAGCTGCAAGCATTGCTGCTTGATGCAACCTACGATATAAATCAGCAATACCCTAATTCGGTCAGTGTGATTGATTTACATGAGCCAATTCCAGCATTTACAGGAAGCACAGACAGCGCGTTAGTTAAACTAGCCGAAAATATAGCAGGGCAAAAAGCGGTGGCTGTTAATTACTGTACTGAGGCACCATTTATACAACAACTGGGTTGTGAAACCATCGTCATGGGACCGGGTTCAATTAACCAAGCGCATCAGCCCGATGAATATTTAGCGATGGAAAAAATAAAGCCTTCGCAACAAATTATCAGCAACCTCATAAAGGCGAGTTGCTTTTAATCAGTAACAAAAAAGACGCTATTAAGCGTCTTTTTTATAGCATTTATATTTAACCCGAACTCTGAATAGTAAATCTCTTAACCAGAGTTCAGGTTAGTTACATATATTTTCGTAAATACTTTTTAAATACAGGGTCGGTTTGAGCTAGTTCTTTCTGCTCTTCTAATATCTCTTTTAATATTGCACCTGATGTAAGCGGATTCGCAAGCACCACTCTAAATACTACGGTTGGTTGGTTATCATATTGAACTGGCGTTAAACGTGTACGCGATACAAACGAGCGACCTGATTCACGTTGACGTTTTTGCATGCTTGCAGTAAAACGATTAAGCGCGGCAAAGATATCTAAACGGGTTTGTGCGTCGGCCTGTGCTATCGCATTTTTAATTTGCTTAGGGACATAACGATAAGTTAGCAAACATAGCTCAGGTTCTGATATTAATTCAAAGTCTTCATCTGCTTTTATCAAATCAGCAAAGTAACGGGCTTTTTTAATACTGCGATCGATAAGCATTTCGTAGCCTTTACGACCAATAACACGTAAGCAAGCATGCACTAACATCGCCATACCAGGGCGGCTCCCCTCAAGGGTATGGCTGCCTAAATCTTTAGAGCCTTTACGTAAAATATATTCAGCATGATGCTCTATGGCATCAGTTGCAGCAGGGTCTTTAAACAGCACCAAACCTGCTCCCATCGGTACATACATTTGTTTATGCGCATCAATGGTGATTGAATCTGCATGCTCAATACCTTTTAAAAGGTGCCTATGGGTATTAGAGAGTAAAGTAGCTCCGCCCCACGCCGCATCAACATGAAAATGGCAATTAATTTCTTGTGCTAAATTAGCCATGTCTTCAAGTGGATCGATATTACCAGTTTCAGTCGTTCCGGCTACACCAATAATTGCCATCACTTTAATGCCTTGCGCTTCAAGCTCTAGCGCTTTTTCTCGCATAGCATCTACATCAACTTTATTATCAGCCGATGTTTTAATACCAATTAAATTCTCACGGCCAATACCTAGTAAATCTACCGATTTGCCTAATGAGTAATGACCTCGCTCAGAGATTAAAACCGCCAGTCCTTTGTAACCATAGTGGAGCATTCCCGCCACTAAACCTTGTGCAGCAATGCCTTTAAAGTTGCCACCCGCTTTCAATAAGCGGTTGCGAGCAATCCAAAGTGCTGTAATGTTAGCTACTGTGCCACCAGAGCAAAATGCTCCTAAAGAGGTTTTTGCACTGTGCATCCATTTAGAATAAAAGCCATCATTTTGTCCATAAGCTAAATGATGCATCATTCCTAAAACTTGACGCTCTAATGGGGTAAACGCTTTTGAGGTTTCTATTTTTACAAGGTTTTGATTTAGCCCAACCATTAATTTCGATAACGGCAGTAAAAAATGTGGCAGAGCAGATGTCATGTGACCAATAAAGCTTGGCGCTGCGGTATGTACAGAATGAGCAACCAGCTGTTCCATAATATCTTGGGCATAGCAAGACACAAACGTTGGCTCTTCAGGGATAGCCGCAGATTGAAAATCTTTTTCTATTTCATGTAATGGTTTTTCAATTGCCGCGATATTTTCGTTTAAGAAACCTGCTAAATTACTCGAAATTTCAAGCTCTATTTTGCTCAAAGTTGAGTCAGGGGCCTCTGGAACGGTAAATATCCGTTTGAGGCTTTCTTTAGAGGCGACGGCACAACGCTTTTGATCCATCTTCATACCTAGTGTGTGACTAAAACACCTGTTAGTTTGTAAAACACGCTAATTTAAGGTGTTTTTAAGCAACGGCATTTCTAAAAAATTGCGCTAACTTTACTGCAATATGACAAAAATGTCTCGTTTTAAGCCATAAAAGACAATACAAAATAGATAACATTTCACTATTTTTTATATTTAGTACAAAGGGTAATTAAAATATTGGGCATTTATAATTTTTAAGTATAATAAATCTAACAAAAAATAAGGATGTTACATGCTAAAAGGAAATCTAAAATTAACTCGGTTGGCGCTCGGTACCGTCTTTTTTTTAGTCAGCTTAATAATCTACAGTTACTACACCTACACTGCCATCAATAATGATGTGATACGCAGCATTGATAATCGTTTATTAAATGCAGCCACCAGCGTAAAGTACATTTTAGGTAGTGATTATCACGATAAAGTAGCGCAAGAAATTAGCTTTTCAAGCTATCAAAATAAAGCTGACCAGCTTTCGGCGTTGGCCAATGATTTAAATATAGATTATTTATATTCAATGGTACTGATTGATGAGAATGTTTATTTTACTGCCTCTAGTTACACTCAAGATGATCAAAATAACGGTAAAGTTACTCAGTTTTTAGATCTTTACCCCGAAGCCACGCCCATCAACATAGCTGCATTTTTATCAACATCCCCTATTTTTGAAACCTCAACAGCGCATCGCGGCCATTCTAAAACAGTATATATTCCTCATCTGGCAAAAAATGGCAGAACCTATATTACAGCTGCAGATATTAGCGTTGATAAAATTAGCAATGCGTTAAAAACAGACTTATATCAATCTATGTTTCATTTTTGCTGCGTAATTATTATTTTATTAATAGTTTATATTCTTTATTACTATGGAGTACGTCGTTCATTAATGAGCGACCATGCAAGCGGATTTGAAAATCATATTGCCTTAGAAAAACGGCTAAAAAAAAGCAATGAACATCATTTACAAATTGCGATTATTTTAGTGAACGAAATTGATAATATCAGCCGTTTTTTTGGCACAAAAACAGCCGATGAAGTGATGAAAAAGCTGCTCACTCACTTTAAGCAGCAAGCCCGTTTGCACGCACGTATTTATCGTATTGCAACTAATAAACTCGCTATTTTGACTGATAAAGAAACTCCCTTTGATGAGCTATATAGCATCATCCAGTCACATGATAAAAATATACCGTTTTTAAATCAGCCTTTTATTTATATTACCCTTAACGCTGGTGTAGCTAGAGGCAATAAGTCATTACTGCTTAAGAATGCTCATATTGCGTTACTGCAATCTAAGCAGGGCGATCAGAGCATAGTTAACTACTGTGAGGCAATTAACGACGCTAAATCTCTATATTTATATAATGTTGAAATAGCAAAAGAAATTCGTGAAGCATTTGATGCTCATCGTGTTGTTCCTTACTTCCAGCCGGTTATAAATACTCATACCGATGAAGTTATTAGGTATGATTGCTCACCGAGAATAGTCACTTCACAAGGGGAGATTTTAACCCCTGATACCTTTGCAAATGCACTAGATAGACTGCGTATGAATGGCATGTTAACCCATACCCTATTTACTCAATGTGTTTCACGTTTTCGTAAATCGGCAATTTGTTGGGAGCTAACAGTGTGCGCTGAAAACATTGCAGATCCCACTATTTATGATCATATTGCCTATGAACTTCATCGCTATCCTAATCCTGAAAATATCACTATTTCAATTTTAGAGTCGCAGGTTATTTCACATTACTACGAAATAAAGTCATTTATCGCAATGGTAAAAAGTAAGGGAGCAAAGGTGGTGATGCACTGCTGGGGTAATGAATTTATTAATACCCTTAATACGTTAAAAGTGGAGGTTGATGGTATTAAACTCGATGGTGCAATCACAAAGCAGCTGTTAAATGATGCAAATACGTCGCTATTTATAACCTATATCGCTGATACAGCTCAGCAGCTTGAACTTGAATTGGTTATTGAAGCGGTAGAAAGTAATACAGTTGCAGAGTTACTCAGCCAGCTAAATGTAACGCTGATGCAAGGTAGCTACCTTGGCAAATCAACGCCACATGTTACTGACTTTAAAAAAGCAATGAATTAGTTATTAAGATTAATGGCTAGTCGGTGGCTTTGCTGACCACTGGCCCAGTACTTACGCTCAAAAGGGGTAATTGCTTCGTCTGATTCAAACAATACAGTTTCACATGGATGCCCTGTTAATTCGAGCGCTCTGGCAAACTCTTTAACATAGATATCCCAGTTACTGCGCACTTCAAGCAAACCACCTAGTTTTACAATAAAGGGGAAGATAGCCGCCCCATGCCAGCGCCGTTGAATGTGCTTAGACTTAGGCCACGGGTTTGGGTATAGCAAATAATGATGAGTAGGCTGCCAATTAGCAGCGACAGCTAAACGCCAAAAATCATTTAAGTCAGCTTGCACTAAAATGTATTGACCACTCTCAGTTTGTTTATACTCAACATCATGCTTATCAAGTCGGTGAGATGACTTATCGATGCCCACAACTAACGCATCAGGATGACGTTTCGCTAAATTAGCAGTGCTTTCGCCAACGCCACAACAGGAGTCTAGAATAAGCGGTCCATCAAAGGCTTGCACCTTAGCATTAACTTCATCAAATGCGGTTTGAGTATGCGCTGCAATTGGCTTTTTAAACTCGGCTTGTAAGTGTTTATTAACTATTTCATCAAGCTTTTCATGAAGTCCCGCTTGATTAGATACAATACTACGTGAATTTGCATCGCTCATTAGTGTCTTAGCCCCACACCTTTTTTAATTAGCGTAAGTGCTAAAGTAAATAATACGCTGATAAACACCAACAACACCGCAATCGCAACCGTTAAATCAACATCAGAAACACCTAAAAATCCGTATCTGAATGCGTTTACCATATAAATGATCGGGTTTATTTGCGATACCATTTGCCAAAAATCAGGCAGTAAAGTGATTGAGTAAAACACTCCGCCTAAATAAGTTAGAGGCGTTAAAATAAAGGTCGGAATAATACTTATGTCATCAAAGCTGTTTGCATAAATAGCGTTGATTAACCCGCCCAAGGCAAACACCGCCGAGGTAAGAATAACAGTGGCTATAATCACAAAAATATTATGTATTTGTATATCTACAAAAAATAAAGAAACGCACGTTACAATAAAGCCCACCATAATGCCTCGGGTCATGCCTCCGCCCATATAACCCAACACAATGATGTAATTAGGCACAGGTGCAACCAATAACTCTTCAATACTTTTTTGAAACTTAGTTGAGTAAAAGCTCGAAGCCACATTCGAGTAAGAGTTTGTTATAACTGACATCATAATAAGGCCAGGAACAATAAACTCCATGTAACTAAAGCCGCCCATATCGCCAATACGCGAGCCTATTAAGTTCCCAAAAATAACAAAATATAAGCTCATAGTAATCGCTGGCGGCACTAAGGTTTGCACCCAAATACGCAAAAAGCGAATACACTCTTTAATCCAAATACTTTTTAAGGCTACGCCATATTTAAACATTTATTCGCCCCGCCCTTGCTCTAATAAACCTACAAATAATTCTTCTAATCGATTTGCTTTATTACGCATGCTTAGCACAGTATTACCTTGTTCGGTTAACGCGCTAAATACAGCATTAAGCCCTTGTGATTTAGCCACCTCAACTTCAATGGTGTGATCATCAGTCATGGTAAAATTATACCCTTCAAGCGTCACCGGATTGGTAGGCTGTTTTAAATCCAATACAAAGGTTTCTTTGTCTAATTTAGCCAACAAGGCTTTTATGGTGGTGTTTTCAACTATACGGCCGGTATCAATTATAGCGATGTTTTTACACAGTAGTTCGGCTTCTTCAAGGTAGTGAGTGGTTAAAATAATGGTCACGCCTTGTTCGTTGATTTGTCTTAAAAACTCCCACATTGAGCGGCGCAGCTCTATATCAACGCCCGCAGTTGGTTCGTCTAAAATAAGTAACTTTGGTTCATGCATTAAGGCGCGTGCAATCATCAAGCGACGCTTCATACCACCAGAAAGGGTACGCGCTTGCTTATCTTTTTTCTCAAGCAGCCCAAGTTGTGCTAAGTACTTGTCAGCACGTTTGTGCGCTTCGCCGCGCGGTACACCGTAGTAACCTGCTTGATTAACGAGTATTTGGCTTAGGGTTTCAAACTGACTGAAGTTAAACTCTTGTGGCACTAAGCCCAAGTTGGCTTTCGCCGCTTCAAGGTCGGTATCAATATCATGACCAAATACTTCAACTTTACCTTTGGTCTTATTTACCAAAGAAGATATCACCCCAATAGTGGTTGATTTACCCGCTCCATTTGGACCTAACAGTGCAAAAAAGTCACCTTCATGCACTTGTAAATCAACGCCTTTTACTGCCTCAACCCCATTTTTGTAAACCTTGGTAAGGCCTTCAATATTTAAAGCAATATTTTGCTTATTCATTTCTTACCCTCACCATAACCCCAGCGCTTTGTGAGATTATGTTCAATATTTAAATGATCTAAAATTCGCGCCACCATAAAATCAACTAAGTCTTCTATGCTTTGTGGTTGATGATAAAAACCAGGTGCAGCGGGCATGATAGTGACCCCTAAACGCGACAATTTAAGCATATTTTCTAAGTGAATTTCGCTAAACGGGGTTTCGCGTGGCACTAAAATAAGTTGACCTCGCTCTTTTATCACCACATCGGCGGCGCGCTCTAATAAATTATCTGATGCGCCGACTGCAATCGCAGACACAGATCCTGCGCTACATGGACATACTACCATTTTTTTCGGCGCTGCAGAGCCCGAAGCTACAGGGCTGAACCAGTTATCTTTGCCAAATACCTTTAATTGTTCGCTCTTGGCGTTAAATAATGCACTTAACTGCTCGGTAGCTTTATCTTCATTCCCTGATAACTTTATATTAGACTCGGTATCAAAAACTACACGCGCGGCACTTGAAATAAGCACATACACTTGAAATTGTTGTTCAAGTAACACTTCCAACAGCCTTAATCCATATGGTGCGCCTGATGCGCCACTAAATGCTAAGGTAATTGTATCTTTAAATTGCACATTATTCTCCGCTGTATTTATCGGCCAAACCATCAACAAGTTGCTGATGAAGACCATTAAAACCACCATTACTCATAATTAAAACATGTTGATTTGGCTCAATATTCTCAAGTACTGTATCAATAATAGCGGTTGTAGAATCAAAGCATTGCATACCCGCTTTGTCAGCTTGCTCTTTAAGTGACCAGTTTAAATTTTCTGGCTCAAATAACAGCACGTCGTCTGCATCGCGAAGTGAATCGAGAAGTGTAAATTGATGCACTCCCATTTTCATGGTGTTAGAGCGCGGCTCTAAAATCGCAATAATTTTTTCATCCCCCACTTTAGCACGCAGCCCCGCAAGTGTTGTTTGAATCGCGGTTGGGTGATGGGCAAAATCGTCATACACTTTAATATGATTAATATCTGCTTTAAGCTCCATTCGCCTTTTTGGGCTTATAAATTCACTCAAAGCTTCAATACTGTGCTCTATTGCAATTCCCACATGACGTGCTGCTGCAATAGCCATCATGGCATTTTTAACGTTATGCTCACCAATCGCTTGCCAGCTAACAACGCCTTGTAACTGCTTATTTAGTAAAACATTAAATTGAGAACCATCGGCTTTGAGTAATTCATAATTCCAGTCATCGCCTAGAGTTTCGCTCTCGCTCCACAAGCCTTTTGTAATCACATCGCTCAGTGCTTCATCATTTTTTGGCCACAGCACTTTGCCGCTTTGCGGTAGTGTACGAATCAAATGGTGAAATTGTTTTTTAATTGCGTTTAAATCTTCAAAAATATCAGCATGATCAAATTCAAGATTATTTAAAATAAGTGTTCGAGGTAAATAATGAACAAACTTACTGCGTTTATCAAAAAAGGCCGTGTCGTACTCATCGGCTTCTATAACAAAAAATGGCGTTTGCCCAACTCGCGCAGAAAGACCAAAGTTTTGTACAATTCCGCCAATTAAAAAGCCCGGTTTTAAACCCGCATATTCAAGTATCCACGCCAACATACTGGCGGTGGTTGTTTTACCATGAGTTCCCGCCACAGCCAGCACCCATGAATCTTGTAATAAGTTACGTTTTAGCCACTCAGGTCCTGAAGTATAAGGCAGGCTCTTATCGAGTACATATTCAACACACGGGTTACCACGGCTCATAGCATTACCAATAACAACGATATCTGGAGCTGGCTCTAGTTGAGATACGTCATAGCCCTGTGTTAGTTCAATACCCAGTTCTTGTAACTGAGTACTCATTGGTGGGTAAACGTTTTGATCTGACCCAGTAACGTGGTGACCCAATGATTTAGCTATAGCGGCAATACCACCCATAAATGTGCCACAAATACCCAAAATATGTATATGCATTTACTATCCTTTCATCCTGCGCGGAGTTTGCTCTAGGGCAAAATTTAATGGCGCTATAATGCCAAAATTTAGCTTAAGTTACCATTAACCCTTGGCGCAAATAAAAAAGCCTCCCAAAGTGAGAGGCTTTCCTGAAGATTAATAACTTATAGCATTAAAAAGAATATTAAACCGACACCTAATAATAAACGATAAATAACAAATGGTAGCATTCCCATTCGCTCAATCACTTTTAAAAACATAAAAATACAAGCATAAGCTGATAAAAACGACAGCACTACACCTAACAATAATGCCGTCCAATCTACGATATGATCGCCAAGGGCAAGCTCTGCAGTATAATAAAGACCCATCATTGAAATGATTGGAATAGCTAATAAAAACGAAAAGCGCGCTGCACTTTGTTTGTTCATACCTAACATTAAACCCGCTGTCATGGTAATACCTGAACGTGAAGTGCCAGGGATCATTGCAACGGCTTGTGCAAAGCCAATAATGAGGGCCGTTTTCCAGTTTAGCTGATAAATTGTTTTTATTTGCTTACCTTTGACATCGGCGTACCAAAGCAATAGACCAAATACGATTGTTGTGGTCGCAATCACCCATGCACTGCGTAAGTACAGTTCAACAAAATCTTTTAATAACAAGCCTAAAATAGCTGCTGGCACAGTACCTAAAATGATCCACCAACCTAGTTTGCTATCATCTGTTGTGCCCTGCACGCGAAACGATTTAAACCAAGCACCGAGTATATCGGCTACTTCTTTACGGAAATAAATAACAACCGCAATTAAAGTGCCTACGTGAACAGCAACATCGAACGCTAACCCTTGATCCTCCCAGCCTAAAATTTGTGATGGTAAAATTAAGTGTGCCGAACTCGATATAGGTAAAAACTCAGTAAATCCCTGAATTAGGGCTAAAACAATTATTTCTATAATACTCATGGGTTAGAAAACTCCACCTTCCATAGCTTTTGTTGAGGGTTATTATATGCATTCCATATTTGGGCAATCGTTTGTTTTGCTACCGGATGATAAAAATCAGGGGCCACCTCAGCTAAAGGCTGCAAGACAAAGGCATTTTTAGTAATTTCGTCACGCGGTAATTGTGCTGGGCTCTCGCAAATTACATCATCATAAAAGAGTAAATCGAGATCCAGTGTACGTGGGCTAAACTTTTTATCATTTGCTTGGCGACCATTGTCGCGTTCAATTTGTTTTAATAACGCGCAAACATCAACAAGCGCCATGTTAGTGGTGGCTGCAAGTACTGAGTTATAAAAGTTATTACCGGCAAAACCCACAGCTTCACTTTCAAATACTGATGAGTGATGTGTGTTTTCAAAGTGCTGATTTAACGCCACTAGAGCACGCCGAATATGCTCTGCCTTGTTAATGTTTGAACCAAGGCTAATAAATATCTGCGCCATTTAAGCCGTAGCCTTGATGCGCGTAATCTCTACACCCACAGTTTGCGCTTGTGAAACTGCAGCAGGCTTGCTAACTCTTATCGTTACTTGTGGAGTATTAAATTCGGTTAAGATTATTTGCGCTAATTGCTCCACCAGCGTTTCTAAAAGCTCGACTGGTTTAGCCGTACTGTGCTCGATAACACGCTCACTCACCTTAGCGTAATCTAATGCTAAGTTTATATCGTCGTTTTGTGCTGCGGGCTTAATGTCGCTTAGCATTTCAATATCAAAGTATAGGCTTTGTTTACTTTTCTTTTCAAAATCATACACCCCGATAATCGTTTCGACATGCAATTGTGATATAAATACCTTGTCCATTGATACTCCAAATGACTGTAACAAGTCACTGAGTTAATTACATATTGTATCAATCAAATTAATACTGTATATACTTTAATCAGTGTTTAAATATACTAAAATTACTTCTACAATAGAATAATTACAAAATTGCGAGTAATTTAAGAAACCCGTAAATTTTGACGCCAATAATAGCTTAAAAGTAATGATTAAAAAATAAGGAAGCGCGTGTTAGTCATTTTAATGTTTGTATTAGCCTATTTGCTCGGCTCGATTTCATCGGCCATTTTAGTGTCGCGGCTATTCAAACTTCCCGATCCACGCACAAATGGCTCCAATAACCCAGGAGCAACCAATGTTTACCGTTTAGGCGGCGCTCTCCCCGCATGCTTAGTTTTAATATTTGATATTTTAAAGGGCACTATCCCTGTTTGGGGCGCTTACTTTTTAAAACTTGAGCCGCTAGAGCTCGGTTTAATTGCGGTTGCAGCATGCTTAGGGCACATGTACCCATTATTTTTTAGTTTTAAAGGAGGGAAAGCGGTCGCAACAGCATTTGGCTCGTTACTGCCGATAGGGCTCTCTTTAGGTGGGTTATTGATTGGTACTTGGCTGATTATTGTCGCGATTACCCGCTACTCATCCCTTGCAGCGTTAGTAGCTGTGACGCTAGCACCTTTATATACATGGTGGATAAAGCCGTTATATACCTTACCAGTGACCTTTATTACGCTACTGATCATTATTAGGCATCGCACTAATATTGTGCGTTTATTTAAAGGTGAAGAACCAAAAGTAGGGACTAAACAAGCCCCTACAAATGATAAGAAGTAATAACTAACCTAGGTTCTGGTTAACTATATTGCTTCTAGGCTATCGATTGGCCAGCGCGGTTTAGTTTTCATATCAAGCGTAGCAAACTGCCCCGCTTTTAAACGCTGCATACCAGCATAAGCAATCATTGCGCCATTGTCGGTACAAAACTCAGTGCGTGGGTAATACACTTCGCCCTTCATACCTTGCATCACACGCTCTAGTTGCAAACGTAGTTGCGTATTAGCACTTACACCACCGGCTATTACTAAACGTTTAATACCCGTTTGTTTTAGTGCTCGCTTACACTTAATCACTAAAGTATCTATAACGGCTGTTTGAAATGCATGGGCGATATCTGCTTTAGTTTGCTCGTCACTATCATTTTCACGAATAGCAATCGAAGCGGCGGTTTTTAAGCCACTAAAGCTAAAATCAAGACCAGGCTTATCTGTCATCGGGCGCGGAAAAACAAATCGTTTGGCAACGCCTTGCTCAGCCATTTTAGCTAAACGAGGACCGCCAGGGTAATCAAGCCCAAGTAATTTAGCCGTTTTATCAAATGCTTCACCTGCAGCGTCATCTACCGACTCACCCAATACTTCGTATTGGCCAATGCCCGCAACCTTTACCATCATGGTATGACCGCCAGATACGAGTAAAGCAATAAATGGAAATTCGGGAACGTTTTCCTCAAGCATTGGCGCTAATAAATGCCCTTCCATGTGATGCACTGCCACCGCAGGAATATCCCAACCATACGCTAAAGAGCGACCAATTGAGGTACCTACTAACAAAGCCCCTACTAAACCTGGTCCTGCCGTGTAGGCAATACCGTCTAAATCTTCAGGTCCACAGCCAGCTTGTGCAAATGCCGCATCGATAAGCGGCAATGTTTTACGTACATGATCGCGAGATGCAAGCTCAGGTACCACACCACCGTAATCAGCATGTACTTTTACTTGGCTATATAATTGATGAGCCAGTAGCCCTTTTTCATCATCATAAATAGCAATACCAGTTTCATCGCATGATGATTCAATGCCTAAAATTCGCATTGTTAATTCTCCTGCCACCTAACAAGGTGTTTAAAACAAATAACTTAAAGTGCTAAACCAATGTTAGTTTGGCCATCAGCAAGGACATGCTTTTTCAATGCTTTTACATTTTCAGCAGTAATACGCCCCATAGCTTCTACAAAATCAATTAGTTCACCTAATACCTCTATTTCGTATTGCATTAGTGGGTGTTCACGTACTGCTTTATTATCAGCAACATCTCCTTCAACCGTCATCTGATACTCAATAAAGCGAGCCACAGTTGCCTGCGATATTTTACTCACATTAACAAATTCTTGCTCGTCTTGTGCTAAAAGGCCATGCATTAAGCTCAATAATGAGGTGGCAGCGTCAATGGCAGGGTAAGTGCCAAACATATCAAAATCAGCAAGTTCAGGTACATTCGGCTCTATTTTTTCGACTTGCTTTTCTAAATCAATCTTACTTTTAGGAAGCAGTATCTTTTCCCAACATACATTTAAAGCATTACGTAAAATAACCTCATCGCCAAAACCGGTAGCCTCACTAAATAGTCCATAATTAGGCAACATACGCTCTATTAACGCACTGGCCAATACCGCTTTTTGCAGGTAATTTAACTCTCTAATACGCTGAAAATTATTCGCTTTTGTCATTCTTTAAAGTCCCACATGACCAACAAAAATCAAATGTTGATCCATTATGCTCATTACAGTTAGGGCACACCCAATCTGGAGCGGATTGTTTTACTTGCTGATAGTTTACCAATATTTCGCGTGCATGGCGCTCTTTTATCGCATAAACCTGCACACTTACTTGTGTTTGCTCAAACGGGATCTCGCCCATTGCACCTTGCAGCATTTCACCTTTAATTTGACACTCAATTCCCGCATTAAGAATCAATCCTTTTATAATATTGGCCTCTAAACTATTTTCTGCGTTATAAAGCGTAACCCAATCAAATGATGTTATATTTGAATCGCTATTATTAATATTTTGCAATATCCACCTCATTTACTTTATGTGTACAATTTGCCTGCGTAACCTAAAGCAAATAATATGATTTAAGGACACATTATGACGCTAACTACTCCAGGTTTACTTTTTCCAGCAATCTCGTTGTTGTTACTCGCCTATACAAACCGATTTTTAGTGCTAGCGCAACTAATACGAGAACTGAATGCACGTGAAGGGGAATCTATTCGTCCTGTTGTGGTGGCGCAAATAACCAACCTTAGAAAGCGAATAAAATTAATAAGAACCATGCAAGTATACGGAGTGGCTGCTTTTTTATTATGTACGCTATCTATGTTCGCATTATTTATAGAGTTTAATACCACGGGCATTATTTTATTTGGTGTCAGTTTAAGTTGCTTAAGCTTGTCTTTACTCACCTCCTTATTTGAAATTCACATCTCTTGTGATGCCATAGAAATTGAATTGCAAAACATTGAAAGTAAGCCTTTAAGTAACCGAGTAAGTAAAAATTTTATTGAGCCCAACTCTAAAAGCAAAAACAGTAATTAACAAACCGAAATTCTAAGAAAACGGTTATAAAATTGCACAAATTAGGCTAATGATAAAACCCAACAGTTACTTAACATTACCCAAAGGTATAACAATTTTTAGCAACTATTCTCTTTAAATAAGGCAAAAAGAAAGTTAATCTAATGAGGTGGTTAAAAACATTACTTCAACTGAACTATAGGGATATAAAGTCAGTATTTAATCTGTAATTCCCCTAGCTTACCTATAAAAAAGGACTATATAGTGAGATTTGAACAATTAGAACAATTTGTAGCGCTTGGCCTACTTCGTCATTTTAGGCAAGCTGCAGAACAAACTCAAATTAGCACATCGGCGTTAACTCGAAGTATTCAAACTCTTGAAACAGAGCTTGGCTATGAGCTTGTTACTCGCTCTACTCGCTCGGTTAAATTAACTCAAGCAGGCGAACTTTTCCTCGACTTTGCAAAAAATACCCTCAATGAGCTAGAACAAATAAAACATCGTGCTTTTCAGTCAATTAATGGCACTGAAGAGAAAAAACTGGTTATTGGTTACACCACAACAACTAGCAGCATAGTACCAATTACCTGCGGTGAATTTTTAAGCCAATACCCGCATGTTAAAATCGAAATGCAGCTACAAAACAAAACTGAGCTTCATAGAAAATTACTTCAAGGGGAAATTGACATTAGTGTATGCTCGCAAATAGTCAATAGCATTGGTAGCGACATACAATTACCTGATCAGCTTATTTTATTTTGTTCAAAACAACATCCTTTAGCAAATAAAAGCGATATTAGTAAAAAAGAACTCGAAAGTTATCCAATGTTCAGTTGTTTTTCACAGTCAAAACAAGTGCAATCAATGCTTAATGAAGTAGTAGACTCATTAAATAAAGTATCAACTATTAAAGTGGGCAGTATTGAGCAGGTCATGGCTGGACTTGAAAAATCAGACCATTTTGCGATTGCCGGTATTGAACACACCAGCTCTGTGGCAGAAAATCAAAATTTGATTCAACTTAAAACTAATAACGATATTAGCCATGAGCAACTTATTGTGCAAACCAGCCAGCAAATAGAAGCGGGTGAGCATGTTGATCACTTACTCTCGCTAATAAATAAAGTATCAAAAGCATAACATTACACCATGCGCTTTGGTGAACGCGATAAATTTGTAGCTTTAAAGTTTTTTTACATTAAACTAACGCTCCCTACTATTATGACTAGCGTTAATGAACAACTTTACAGCTTCTGGAATTTATCTAGAGCAGATTGAAACGCATGGTTATGCCATTATTGAAAACGCCATTGATAGTGACCTAATCTTTGATTTAATGGCAGATTGCTACAGAATAAATCCCCACTTTAGCCTTGCTGGTATTGGTCGATTAAATAACTTGCAAATTGATAATACAGTTCGTAAAGACAAAACCTATTGGTTTGATGGCAGTTCAAATGCACAACTTGGCTACCAGCAAGTAATGGAAGCAGTTCGTAATACGCTTAATCGAAGTTTCTTTATGGGTTTGTTTGATTATGAATGTCACTATGCAAAATATACGCAAGGTGATTTTTATAAAAAACATGTAGATGCATTTAAAGGTCGTTCAAACCGTGTTTTTACTACCGTATTATATTTGAACTCTCCAGAGAAAGGTGGAGAGCTAGTTATTTACAAGCCTAAAAGTAAATGCATAGAAATAGTAATAAAACCCACGGCAGGCACTTTGGTATTATTTGAAAGCGAACGCTTTGTACATGAAGTACTTCCTGCTGTTGATAACCGCTATTCGATTGCTGGTTGGTTCAGAAAAAACGCGTCAATTAGTGGCATTATCGACCCACCCCGTTAAGCAAAAACGGGGTAAGAAAATAATAAACCAATAAAAATAGCCAGTCCTACGTAATGGTTATTTAAAAATGCTTTAAAACAATTATCTCGCTGGCGTAAATGAATCAAACGCTGTTGATACACAAGTAACATTGCTGCAATAGCTAATCCCAACCAAAAACTAAATCCTATTTGATTCATCAACCCAATTAAAACCATCAACGCAAAAAAGCTAAAGTTAAGTAGCGCTATAATATGGCGGTCATAACTGGCGAATAAAATAGCGGTTGATTTTACTCCTATTTTTAAATCATCGTCTCTATCAACCATTGCGTACATAGTGTCGTAAGCCACCGTCCAGCAAATATTGGCAATAAATAGCAACCATGCCTGCACGGGTAGAGAGTTTATTGATGCCATAAAAGCCATAGGGATTGCCCAACCAAAAGCCGCACCCAATACAACTTGAGGAAGTTGTGTGTAACGTTTCATAAAGGGATAACAAAACGCTAATCCAAGTGCACCAAACGATAACAAAATAGTATTGGTATTAAGCAGTAATACTAATAAAAAAGCGATGACAACGAGTAATAAAAACAAACTAATGGCTTCGCCACTACTTACCGCTCCGGTCGCTAGCGGCCGCTGACAAGTACGCTTTACTGAGCCATCAATTTTTCTATCTGCAAAGTCATTGATAACGCACCCTGCGCTACGCATAACTATTACCCCAAGGGTGAACACAATAAAATTTGTTAAGCTAGGCAAGCCATCATTCGCTATCCACAGTGCCCAATAAGTTGGCCAAAGTAGCAATAAAGTGCCTATGGGCTTATCAATTCGCATTAACTGGATGTAATGGGGCATATGATTAACAGACAAAGCGGCTAGTTTCATGAGTATAAGTAAGCTCCTGGTAAAAAAACCTCACAGACCAAAAATTGATAGTTATGTAAAGAAAATACGCTGCGTCTGCCCAGTAAAGAGCGATTCGGTAAATTAAGTTCGCTCACCAGTGATTGCAATGAGTGATTACCATCAAAGCGAGCAATTTCAATATCAGTACGCCTTAACGCAGGATCTTGAAAGATTACATCACCTAACGGGCGTTCTCCCATATTGTGCAGCTGATTGTTTGTATTATTGCTTGTTACTGGCAACCAACTTTGAGCATAAACAATCGGTTGTTCATCACACAACAGTAACACTTCACGGTTAAGTACTGTACTTACCTGCTTACTTAATAGCGTTTGCTGTGATTGAGAAAGGTCTACTTTTTGCTCACTCAACACTTTTACAGCAAAACGCTGAGACTGACTTTTTAATTTAGCCGTTAAAGAATGCGGTTCAAATAACCACTCTTTTTCAGCGTTAGATAAGCCAGTGACTTGAGCGGTACTCTGCCAATCAGCAGATAAAGAAAGAGGAAAAGTAATCACAATAACTCTACTTGAAATAAATCAGAGAGATCATAACATTGCCAACGAATTTGAAAAAGCGCGATTTACTCAATACCAAGCACATCCTGTGTCATAAAAAGCTAATCAGCATTTGACTCTCGCTATTGCCTACCCCAAACTTGAATCCAGAGTACTTTTACAAACACAACAAATAACAGCATCTTGCTGTATCTTATTTACTAATAAGTATAAACTATTTGTAATTAGTTTACGGAAACGCTTTTGAAATGAAAAAAACAGTATTTACAGGCCTTTTTATTCTTTTAGTCAGCCTAACTAGCTTATCAGCACGTGCTGAGTCTACTGTGGGTTATTTTGGGTTTGAGCCAGACATTATTACCAATTACATTGGTCCATCAAGTAAAAAAATGGGTTACGTTCGTGTCACGGTAGATTTAATGTTAAATAAAACATCCGATATTGCCATTGTAGAACACCACACCCCTCTATT
This sequence comes from Pseudoalteromonas sp. APC 3224, assembly GCF_030407535.1. Taxonomy (GTDB): domain Bacteria; phylum Pseudomonadota; class Gammaproteobacteria; order Enterobacterales; family Alteromonadaceae; genus Pseudoalteromonas. The sequence goes on from NZ_JASDDF010000034.1 coordinate 25,685, forward strand.
ACGTGATGCGCTAGTAGAGATATTATCAAAAGAGCCTGAAAACAAAATAAAGTCTTTAACAGGGCGTGAGCAAATTCGCCTTAAAAGCGCAGAAAAACTAAAAAGCTTACTTAAGGAAGAAACAGGCCAAGAAATAATCCGAGACCTGTTATTTACTAAATATTTATATCATTAGCCGCTTTTTGTTTTAAAAAGCTGAGCGGTATAGGCAAAAGCCATACCGCTAATAAGCCCACCTAAGTGTGCCCAATTAGCCATTCCAACAAATAATACATCTGCAAAACCAAGTACTAACCATACCAGCATAAAACCAACAATCGCGGTTGTAACCAGTGCAGGCTGTTTAGGATTAAGTGCGCTGTAAATCCAACAAAAGCCTAACAACCCATATACAACACCGCTAAGCCCACCAAAGTTAGGACCGACCATTAAGTACTGTGCCCAATTACTTATTAAAGCGGTAACTAAAAACAGCCCGATTAAACTCGACTTACCGCATTGCTTTTCAATGTTATCACCCAGCGATACCCACCAGATTAAGTTAAACACAATATGCATAGCGCTAAAATGCACAATAGCAGGTGTTAACCAGGTAAGTGGTGACGCAGGGTTGAACTGCAACGCCATATAAATAGGCTCAAACGCACCAAATAAAAAGGCAACATAAACAATAATGCTGAGAATACTAACACCTTGATTAAGCCAGCTTAAGGCTTTAAAACGAGCGACTAAATTAAGTGACTGCCCTTGATACTTTAACGGTGACTGCGTAGTACCTACTTGCCATGATGCTTGTTGGTAACGCTCATGATTAGGGTTTTTAGCAAATTCGTTCCATAAAGGCTGCACTGCATGAAAGTCTTCAGGTGCCACACTAATAACAAGCGTATGGCCATCCTCAGTACGAATTTGCCCTGTAAGCCCTTGGCTTTTTAGGTAATCTATAAAGCCCTGTGCAGCGCGGGGATTAGTTAGGCTACCAAGCTCTATCATCGTGCTACTTTATCCTTGTAAGCGGCTTCCCACGCAGTAAAACCACCATCCATACTGTAAACATCTTCAAAGCCTTGCTCTACTAAGTAGCTGGCAGCACCTTGTGAACTCATGCCGTGATAACAAACAATAATAATCGGCTGGTCAAACTCTTTTTCCATCATAAATTGGGCGATATTTGCATTTGAAAGCGCTTCAGAGCCAGGAATGTGCCCTGTCTGATACGAATTAGGATCGCGAATATCGGCAATCACCACATCTTCTTTGTCTAGTAGTTCGAGGGTTTGTGCGATTGATATATGTTTAAATGCCATAGTACTCTCTTATAATTACAAAAAAGGCGACAAATGCCGCCTTTAATTCTCTTAACAGGGGATAATTAATCCCAGTTAAGAATTACTTTACCCGATTGGCCTGAAATCATCATATCAAAGCCAGCTTGGAAGTCATCAATTGAATACTGATGAGTAATAATTGGTTTTAAATCAAGCCCTGATTGAATCAAGCTAGCCATTTTATACCAAGTTTCAAACATCTCACGACCGTAAATACCTTTGATCACTAAGCCTTTAAAAATAACTTGATTCCAATCGACCGCCATATCTGAAGGTGGAATACCTAACATGGCAATTTTGCCGCCATGATTCATGTTATTTAGCATGGCATTAAATGCACTCGGAACACCTGACATCTCTAAGCCAATGTCAAAGCCTTCGGTCATACCTAGCTCTTTAGCTACATCTTCAAGCTTTTCATTCGCAACGTTTACAGCACGCGTTGCGCCCATTTTACGTGCTAAGTCTAGGCGGTATTCATTTACGTCGGTGATAACCACATGGCGTGCACCTACATGTTTGGCTACAGCCGCGGCCATAATACCAATAGGGCCTGCACCAGTGATTAATACATCCTCACCCACTAAGTCAAACGATAATGCAGTATGTACAGCATTACCAAACGGGTCAAAAATAGAGGCCAGTTCATCGCTAATGTTATCTGGGATTTTAAACGCGTTAAATGCTGGGATCACTAGGTACTCAGCAAATGCACCTTCGCGGTTAACACCTACACCGGTTGTATTACGGCATAAATGAACACGTCCAGCACGGCAGTTACGACAATGACCACAGGTTATATGACCTTCACCAGATACACGGTCGCCAACTTCGAAACCGCGAACTTCTTGGCCCATGTCAATTACTTCACCCACGTATTCGTGGCCAACCACCATAGGCGTAGGAATGGTATTTTGTGCCCACTCATCCCACTTATAAATATGAACATCGGTGCCACAAATAGCCGTTTTACGAATCTTAATTAACAGATCGTTATGGCCTACTTCAGGCTTTGGTGCATCTGTCATCCAAATGCCTGGCTCTGCTTTTAACTTTGATAATGCTTTCATAATCCACACTCAATTAAAAAATCGCGACTTTAGCCGCGATTTAACAAGAAAATTAAATAACACCAATCTCTTTACCAATACGGGTAAAGGCTGCAATGGCTATATCAAGCTGTTCCTTGCTGTGCGCTGCAGAAATTTGGGTACGAATACGCGCCTGACCTTTTGGTACAACAGGGAATGAAAAGCCAGTTACATAAATCCCTTCAGCCAATAGCTTATCAGCCATAAGTGACGCTACTTTTGCATCCCCTAGCATCACTGGAATAATCGCATGATCTTTACCTGCACAGGTAAAACCTGCCGCTTCCATTTGCTCGCGGAAGTATTTAGCATTTGACCATAGCTTAGCGCGAAGCTCACCGCCATTTTCAAGCATTTCTAACACTTTGATTGATGCCGTTACAATTGAAGGCGCTAATGAGTTTGAGAATAAGTATGGACGTGAACGTTGACGAAGCCACTCAACAATTTCTTTTTTACCTGAGGTATAACCACCAGAGGCTCCACCAAGCGCTTTGCCTAAGGTACCAGTAATAATATCAACACGGTCGAGTACATTACAGTACTCAGGTGTACCTTTACCGTTTTCGCCAACAAAACCAACGGCATGTGAATCATCAACCATAACAAGCGCGTCATATTTGTCGGCTAAATCACACACTGCTTCTAAATTACAAATAACGCCATCCATTGAGAACACGCCATCAGTAGCAATTAGTTTAGTTTTAGCACCGGCTTCATCGGCTGCAATTAATTGCTTTTCTAAATCTGCCATATCGTTATTTGCATAACGGAAACGTTTTGCTTTACATAAACGCACGCCATCAATAATAGATGCATGGTTTAATGAATCAGAAATAATCGCATCGTCTGCACCTAAAATAGTTTCAAACAAGCCCGTATTCGCATCAAAGCATGATGAGTACAAAATGGTGTCTTCAGTTTCTAAAAATTGACTGATTTTTTTCTCAAGCGTTTTATGAATATCTTGGGTACCACAAATAAAACGCACTGAGGCAACACCAAAGCCATGGTCATCTAAGCCTTGTTGGGCAGCTGCAATTAGTTCTGGGCTGTTAGCTAAACCTAAGTAGTTGTTAGCACAAAAATTAATAACTTTATCGCCTGATGCCACTTCAATTTGAGCTTGCTGCTGTGAAGTGATAACACGTTCATTTTTGTACAAACCTTCAGCTTTAACGTCTTCAATTTGCTGTTGTAATTGGCTAAAAAAAGCAGATGCTCTCATCTGTGATCTCCATTTGGTTGAACGGGTTAAACAGCAGACGCGTTGCTGCTATTTATAATGGGGGTATTGTAAAAGTTTAAGCGCCAAATTGCACTGTTTGTCATTCGTCGCAAATTAGCTAATTGGCAGGAAAAGCTGCCAGTTTACAGGCATGAGATATATATTAAATGAGATCAGCAAGCAAAACAGGAAGTTCCTTGATTGAGTCACAAACATAGTCTGCAGATTTTGCGGCTTGCTCGTCAAACGTTTGCCCCGAACGAACTAGCACTTTAGTGCGTATATTGGCACTAATAGCAGCTTGCATATCACCTCGTTTGTCTCCCACCATCACACTAAGTGCAGGGTCGATATGATGATCTTTTATTCCTTGCAGCAACATACCAGGCGCTGGTTTTCTGCAATCGCAATCTGTTAAATACGCTGGCAATGCATTTTTAGGGTGATGAGGACAAAAATAAACATCAGTAATTTCAATTTGATGATGACTAAACTGCGCTTTCATCCATATGTTAAGGGCAAAAAAATCGGCTTCTGAGTAATAACCTCGACCAATACCTGATTGGTTAGTTACAACAATTATTTTATAGCCCGCGTCATAAAATGCTTTACACGTTGAAAACACACCATCTATAAATTCAAACTCTTCGCTTTTAAATACATAGCCATGGTCAACATTTACTACACCATCACGGTCTAAAAAAAGCGCCTTATTTATGTGTTTATCATTCATAATAACGACTCTTTTTTAATAACATGGTCAAACATTTCTTTTACTGCATCCGTGGTTATTTGACTCATTAAATCATCGCCTTTAACCCGAGTACCCCAAGGTAATTGCTCGGCGATTTTACCTGTTTGCTTTAATAAGTTTTGGTGATAAACCTCAACCACGTAATCTTGGTATAAATAAGGCCCCGTTCGCGCTGGGTTTGAATGCGCATATAAGCCAATAACAGGCGTGCCCACAGTCACCGCCATATGAGCTGGGCCTGTATCGGGCGCAAGTACTAAGTCTGCACGCTTAAGTACGCACAATAATTCTTTGAGTTTTGTTTTACCCACCAAGTTCAGAATGGGTGAATCACTGTGTTTAATGATGTTATTTGCTAAATTAATTTCCAGTTCCGTCGGTCCACCAGTTAATACTATTTTAAACCCCTGTGTATGTGCATAATTCGCAAGCGCGGCATAGCGTTCGGCTAACCAGTTACGCTGTGCTTTACTTGCTGCTGGCGAAATAACGAATAGCTTATGTGATAAATAATCGTCACCTAACAGCTCATCAGCTTTAGCTTGATCTTTGTCGGTGTAGGGCATATTCCAAACAGGGACATAATCATCAACACCAATCGCTTGAGCAAAGCCTTTAAACCCCTCTAAAACATGTGCCTGAGATTGGGCTTTAATGCGTTTATTAATAAATAAACTATGCAGCTCTTTTGAGCGAGCCCAGTCAAAACCAATTTTAACTTTGGCAGGAATACAGCGAGCGACAAAACCAGCTCTTAAAGCCACTTGCATATTAAGTAGAACGTCAAAACACTGCCCTTTGAAGGTTTGCTTTAACTGTTTTAGTGCCGTTTTCCCTTGTTTTTTATCAAATACAACAAGCTCAACGCCTGGTAAGTCAGCTAACAACATCGCCTCGACCTTCCCTATCACCCAAGTGATCTTAGCATTTGGATGCGCTTTTTGAATTGCTTGTACCGCACTCACTGCATGGCATACATCACCAATAGCAGAAAGACGTAAAATACAAATTGAAGTGTAAGTAGGCGCTGAAGTCACACGTTTCCTTGGGAGTAAAATAATAAAACCCGATCTTAAATTATAATCGCGTCATTGCAAGTACTTATCCTTAGCCTGAAAACACGTTAATATATGCACATATTAAAGCGAATCCTATGAGCTATGTTTAATCAACACATCAAAAATAACCATGTCATTTTAAGCCACCCTCAATATAGCACCGAAATAGAGTTAGATTGGTTTGACCCCGATTTCTGGCAACAACAGCAAAAAATTGTCGGGGCTAAAAAAGGGCGTGCAACTGCTTGGTTTTTTAAACACGCAGATTTAACGGCTGTGTTACGCCATTATTGGCGTGGCGGCTTCATAGGCAAGCTACTTAGTGACCAATATTTATATTGGGGACTTGAGCATACCCGTGTTTATCAAGAATTTAGCTTAATGACGCAATTAATAGAGTTAGGTTTAAATGTACCAAAGCCCATTGCCGCTAAAGTGAGCCGACATGGTTTTATTTACCGAGGTGATATTATTACTGAAGCGGTAAGCGGCGCTAAAAGTATATTAGATATACTGATTGAACGCACATTGAGTGAAGCTGAGATAAAAAAAATAGCGCAAACTATTGCCCAATTTCATAGTAAAGGGGTTTATCACGCTGATTTAAATATTAATAATATTTTATTTGATGACTCTGGTGACGTTTACATTATCGACTTTGACCGTGGCGAAATAAAAGTTCCCCATAAAAAATGGCAACAAAGCAATATGTCTCGCTTACAGCGCTCCTTTTTAAAAGAGCAAAGCCGCAATAGCAACTTTCATTGGCAGCAAAACGATTGGCAGCGTTTAGATAAACACTATCGTGACGGGTTAACTAATAAAAACTAGTTTGCTAATGCTAAGTATTGCTCTGTTACTCTATCGGCACACACTTTTTCTAAAATAGCTGCTTTGCCTACATTTGGGTTATCTGCGAGCACTTGCTTAACTGCCAGTGCAAGCTCTTCGCTTTGACCAATTGGTACTAAATATTTGCTTAACTCACCTGTAAGTATTTCACTTGGACCATGAGGACACTCAGTACTGACAACTGGTGTTCCTACAGCCAAAGCCTCGACTAACACATTACCAAAGCCTTCAAAGTCTGAGCTTAACAATAAAGCTTTCGCCTGATTTATCCAGTTGTATGGGTTTTGTACAAACCCCGGAACAATAAGCCGACTTTCGATACCATATTCTTTAGCCAACTTTAATGCCTTTTCTTTTTTGTTACATAACAATACCAATTTATATTTTTTATCTAATTTGGCAAATGCAGAAAATAAAATATCATGGCGTTTTTGTTTAGCTAAACGCCCCACATGAATCAAGTAAGGTGTATCTGGTATATTAATATTTGATTCATTAGCTTGCTCATAAATTTCTTTAAAGTTGAATGGGTTATAAATAGTCGTTATAGCACTTGGACTAATTAAGTTGCCTTGCTTTATTTCTTCTTCAACTCCTTTGGAAACACAGATCAAAGACTTCCCATTTAAATTTTGTTTGCTTTTTTTAAGATATATATATGAAAGTGGACCTAGTTTTTTTTGCCTAGCGAGCTCTGCATTAACTGAGTTATGAACAACAAAATGGATATTTTCTATTTTACTTTTTGCTAATAAGTTATTACTACGATCTAAATTAGAAAGTACTAAATCAATAGAACCAAGTTGAAGTAACTTTTGCTCAAACCATGTCTCTAATACTTTAACATTCTTTTTTATCTGCCAAAATCGATCAACTTTTGTTGCTCGACCTGAAAATAAACTTTCAACAGATAAGGTGTTTGGAATGTCATATTCAATATTTTGCGCCAATGACAAAATAGTCACATTGTGGGCTTTTGATACCATTTCCTGCGCCAAAGTAAGCATTACTTTTTCAGCGCCACCACCAACGAGGGAGTCAATTACAATAACAATATTCATAGCTTACTTCCTGTTAACAACGCTTGTACTCCTTTGGTTATAACATCAAAGCTATGCACATTTTCTAGCGACTCGTATTGGCTAACTGTATTATTATAATTTGGCTCAAAAAGTAGCTCTTTTATTTTTTGGGTAATATTTAAAATATCAAGCTTAGCCTCTTTAACAACACCGGTACTCGCACAACGAACAACTCGCTCATTTTGATCTTTTGAAATAGCACATGCTATCGTTGGAGTTTGTAAAGCAATGGCTTGAAGTAAAGTATCGCCCGCGCTTAATAATGCCACCTTAGCCTGACTTAGTAAGGCTAAAAATTCACTCCCCTCTTGGCTTGGCAAACAAATTAACTCATCGCTTTTAGGTAACGACTTAGTGTAATTAGGACCAAATACCACAACACCTTTCAAGCCTGTTTGCTTAGCAATAATAAGCCCTGCTTGAAAATATAAATCTGCGCAATTCACGCCATTAACTGTATGCCCACCAGAGCCCGCGTTAACAATAAAGAATTCTTTCTCTTTCAAGTGATAACGGGTTAGTGCATCGGATTTTTGCTGTGCTGATGCAAACACTGTAAACGGCCCAACATTAGCAGGGTGAGCCAGGGGCAGCATGCTCAATTTTAGCTTTTCATACCACGAAAGAGGTTCAATACAGTAATCAGGCTGAACCACCCAATGAGTATCAATAAGGCCCGCTCTATTAAGCTTTAAACCTTTTGCTCGCTTTTTTGCATGCTGTGAAATAAAAACAACTTTAGCACCCACTTTTTTTGCAGCTTTCATTTGCTCAGCGCGTCCTGCACAATCAAATAGCACCGCATCTGGTTTGTATTGCTTAATAAACTGACATACGTGCGTATTTTCTTTTGTTGCCGATTGATTTAACAATAAGGTAGGGAATGGGCAGTTTTTAGCATAAGCCGTATGTTTATTTAAAATAAAATGAATATCTAACTGCTTGCCATACTCAGCCTTTAAGGTTTGAGCTAGCTGTAACGAGCGCATATATTCACCAATACCTTCTGGCGATGACACGGGAATAAATAAAAGTCGTTTGTTGCTCATTACTATCTCTGCTTTTCCTTTGCAGCGAGTATATCAACGCCACCTTTTTTACGATAGAGCTACAGTGTTTTAATCTGTTCCAGAGTAATATTTTTTAGCTAATCTTTGTTTAATGAGTTGATTTAATTACTGCAATAAAAGGCGTAGATTGCTAGACTTAGCCGCAATTTAAATCACAAGGATCTGAGCTTTGCGAAACAAAATTTTTATACTCTCTTCACTTTTTTGTGCCGTAACCACAACCGTGAATGCTGAACCCTGGGTAAAGCCTGATGACTATGGTCTTAGAGCTGATATACAACAGCTTGCCGATGCAGGTATAATTTTAGCGCCAGTAACAACGTACCCATTAATGTGGAAAAGCTTTATTAATGATGTAAACAATACTTCGTTAGAACAATTACCTCCTCGCCTGCAGGATGCGTTATTGCGTGTGAAACATCGTTATAAGTCAGAAAATAGTGGTTCTCATAGTGTACAACTTTCAGCTTCCGCCAACTCAGATCCAATAGCCGTTACTAGCTTTGGGGCAACAAATACTCAAGAGTCTGAATTAACAGCAGCTTATGCTTATCTAGGACATAACTTTGCGGCTAAAGTTGCGCTTAATCATCGCAGTGATGGCAAAAACTGTTTAGTCAATGGCAAAACAACTGACGATATAGCCAAAAATGAGCAAGTACTAGCAGACTGTAATGATACCTCTTTAGATGACAGCTATTTAGCTTATCGTATGGGTAATTGGATTATAAGAGCAGGTGCCGTTGAGCAATTTTGGGGCCCAGGTGTTGATAACAGCTTAATTATGTCTGGTAATTCAAAGCCACTTCCCGCAATAAGCCTCAGCCGAGAACAAAGTAGCGCGTTCGAAACGCCTTGGCTTAGCTGGATTGGTCAGTGGAGCTTTACAGCACAAATGGCTAAGCTTGAGTCAACCCGAGTTGTACCTGATGCATTATTATGGAGTACTCGTTTAAATCTTCGTCCAATTCAACAATTAGAAATTGGCTTTAGTTGGTCAGCACAATGGGCTGGCAAGGGACAACCCAGTTCAGCAGGCGATTTTTTTGATTTAATAACCGGCGGAGGTGAATGTGTTGATGGTACCAATGATTGTGATGGTGAGCTTATAACTCGCTTGGGTAATCAACTCGCGGGCTTTGATATTCGTTGGTCTGACACTTTGTTTAATCAACCTTATGCGGTATATGCAAGCACGATTGGTGAAGATACCAGTGGCGGCATTAAGCCAGTAGACAGAGGCTATCTTGGTGGAATACAAACTACGACTCGTATTTATAATCAGAATATTTTATTTAACCTAGAATACACTGATACCGGCGTAGCGTGTTCTGCCACATCAGCAACTGAAAACTGCTTCTATGAGCACAGTATTTATAATTCAGGGTATCGTTACCATGGTCGCCCTATCGGCTCTACCTATGATAATGATGCGCAATCGCTAGTGTTAACCGTACTTGGGCAACTCTCAAGCGGAACTGACTGGCAAGTAAAATTACGTGATGTAGACTACAACAGCGACAACCGTGATAGATACCCAAATAACCCAGACTTAGGTAACTCGATTACCAAAACAGCATTTAGCTCTAAACAGCTTGAAGTACGTTACAGAATGCTTGCCATGGGGGGGCGCTTAACCCTTGGCGGACTTGCCTCTAATAACGATGGAGCAGAAAACGATACGTCTGCATTTGCAAAGTTCGAATATAACTTTTAGTTTTGCAAGCATTAAAAAAGGGGATAAACCAAAGTTTATCCCCTTTTTTATTTCACTAACTAGCTAGCTAGCTTTTAATTTTGCTAATCACTTTTGATGTAGAGCAACCATCTAAAAACTCAAGCACTTCTACTTTTCCGCCATGACGCAACACGTGCTCAGCACCGGCAATTTGCTCAACAGTGTAATCACCACCTTTAACAAGAATATCTGGGCTAATTTGCTCAATTAGCTTTGCTGGTGTGTCATTTTCAGCCTCACTGCCAAACGGAATAACCCAATCAACTGAGGCTAATGCACTTAAAACCATAGCACGCTCATCTAATGGGTTAATTGGGCGCTCAGGGCCTTTTAAACGGGCAATGGATTCATCGTTATTTAAACCAACCACTAATCTATCACCACGCGCTTTAGCTTGCGCTAAATAGCGCACATGGCCTGCATGCAAAATATCAAAACAACCATTAGTAAATACAATGGTTTCTCCATTTTGCTTAGCAAATTCAATATGCTGTAATACATCATCAAATGGGGTTTGATAATGCTCGCCTGTGGCTTGTAAGTATTGCCCTAACTTGCGGCTCAACTCTTCAGGAGAAACGGTTGCCGCTCCCAATTTACTTACTGCAATACCGGCTGCTAAGTTTGCAATTTCAACTGCATCTTTGGCGGTCATACCCGCACCTAGCATTACAGCTAATGTAGCAATAACAGTATCGCCCGCACCGGTTACATCACTTACTTCGAGCTGCTGCGCTGCAAAGTCATGCTTTTGCGTTGCATCAATTAGCGACATACCTTGTTCTGAGCGTGTTAGTAGCATGGCGTTAATACCCGCATCACTAATCAGGGTACGCGCGCTGCTAGCAAGCAACTCTTCTGAACCAACCTGACCACCCGCTAATTTAAACTCATTTAAATTAGGGGTTATGTAATCAGCTCCACGGTACAACTCTAAATCAGATGATTTAGGGTCAACAAGCACGGTTTTACCTGCATCTTTAGCAACCGAAATCATTTTTTGGATTAGCGCGAGTGAGCCCTTGTTGTAATCAGAAAATACAATAAAGTCGTAATTATCAAGCACCAGCTCTAATCGATTTAATAACAACTGGCTATGAGACTCATTAAAAGCCTCTTCTAAATCTAAACGCACAACTTGTTGATGACGACTGATCACCCGCATTTTAGAAATAGTCGGCAAATCGCATACACTCACAAGCTGTGAATTTATTTTTTCACCTTCTAGAATGTTTTCTAAAATTTGTCCGCTTTCATCCTCGCCAATTAGGCCGAGTAAACCTACTTTGCCATCTAGACGGGCTATATTTTTAGCCACATTGGCAGCACCACCGGCTTTGTCTTCAAATTTACTAACTTTTACAACGGGTACTGGTGCCTCTGGCGAAATACGGCCAGAATCACCATACCAGTAGCGATCGAGCATAACATCGCCAACCACTAGAATACGTGCTGCTGATAAGTTTTTTAATAGCGATAAATCCATTATTGCTGCTCCGCAACAACCATATCCATGGCTTCACACAACCAATGGCCGATAAACATGTGAGCTTCTTGAATACGGGCTGTTTCATCATTTTTAATAATAATAGGTAACTTGGCGATATCTTTTACTTTCCCCCCATCGCGACCTGTAAATGCAACAGTGAACGCCCCTACTTCATTAGCGGCTTCTAACGCTAAATTAATATTATTACTGGTGCCCGATGTAGTTAAGCCAATTACAATATCTTCAGGTTTACATAGCGCCTGTACTTGGCGTTCAAATACCGTATCAAAATGATAGTCATTACTGTGCGCTGTTAAAATAGAGGTGTCTGTGGTTAGAGCAATAGACGCTAACGGTCCTCGCTCTAACTTATAACGTACCACAAACTCTGCAGCCAAATGCTGAGCATCAGCCGCACTGCCGCCATTACCAAACCAAACAACCTTACCACCAGCCTGTAAAGCACTATGACATGCTTCTAACAACTGCATTACCTCTTGATGATACGCCTCCATGGTTTCGAACAATACTTGGTGACGATTTAAACTTTCTAGGTAGCTAGTTGCCACTGAATCTATAATTGACATGAGATATTCCTCTTGGAACTGAAATGGCAGGAAAAATTAATTTCATTATTCCATAATTTTATAGCCAAATCACCTCTATATAACTAAATTAAAGTACGGGTAGAAAGTTATTATTCAGATAAAGAAGGTTTTTATCGTTGTTACCTTTTTCAAGTTGCTATTTTATATTGGTGTATTTAGAAAAAAACGATTTCACGCTAAACTAGCGCCACTTTCATTTATACAAAGCAACAGTATGGCACGCATTTTTTATTCACTCGCATTAATTATTATTAGCCCACTGATTGTATTTTACTTATATGTACTAAGAGGTAAAAAAAACGCAGGATATCGCGCTCACTTTAAGGAACGTTTTGGCTTCATAAGCCGCGCTTTATTTTCAAACAACAAACCAGTTGTATTTCATTGTGCTTCTGTTGGCGAGGTGTTAGCTGCAACCCCTTTAATTAAAGCCCTACAACATGAACAACCGCAGTTAAATATTTTAATTACCTGCAATACTCCCACAGGACGAGAGCAAGTTACCGCACAATTTAAACAAAGCGTTGCTGTTAGTTATTTACCCATTGATTTTCCTATGGCCACCACTCGCTTTTTAAAACGAGTAAAACCGCAATTACTCTGTATTTTAGAAACTGAACTATGGCCGAACTTAATGGCTAATGCGTACAAACAAAATATACCTGTATTGGTAGTTAACGCACGTCTATCTGAAAAGTCTCAGCAAGGCTACGAAAAAGTGGCCCAGCTAACTCGCAGTATCATGCAATCAATTACCGCACTTGCAAGTCATGACAAAGCTGATGCAAATCGCTTTATTGAATTAGGGCTACCTGCTAAAAAAAGCCATGTAACGGGATCAATAAAATTTGATATTACCCCAACCACTGCGCAACTCAATAAAGTCGCCTCTTTAAAGCAATATTATAAAAAAGCAGAACGCTTTATATGGGTCGCAGGTTCTACACACCCTATAGAGCATGAGTTTGTTTTAGCAGCCCACCAGCAACTACTAGAAACACACCCTGACGCTTTGCTGATCATTGCGCCACGTCACCCCGAACAATTTGATAAAGTTGCAGAGCTACTGACTCACTCGAATCTTAGCTTTAGTCGTCGCAGTCAAAAAAATTATAACAATGAACAAGTTGTGTTAGCCGACACATTAGGTGAATTACAATATCTATATGGTGCCGCTAATATTAGTTTTATTGGTGGCAGTTTAATTCGTCGTGGTGGCCATAACCCATTAGAGTCGGCAGCTTTTTCAGTGGGTGTACTTACCGGCCCTCATACCTACAACTTTGACCATGTTTACCCTGAACTTATTAAACTCAAAGGCGCCCATGTGGTTGAAAATACTGACGAACTGGTGCTTGCATTGCTTCGCTTGATTAAAAACACCAAAGCGTGTGATATTCTTGGCAGTAAAGCAGCTCAGTGCGTTGCTAAAAACCAAGGCGCTATTGCCAAAACGCTTGCCATTATAACTCCTTATTTAGAGCCAAAATCGTGACCAACTTAGCTATATCTCAAACCCGTGAATGGGTAAGCGCTGTGATTGTAAAATACAATTTTTGTCCATTTGCCCGTAAAGAAGTTGAAAATAACTGCATTCACTACACCATTAGTAACACCTCAAAAATTGATGATGCAGTTATGGATATGCTTGAACAATGTACCCAGCTTGACCGTGATCCTCAGCGTGAAACAACTTTGTTAATATTTGATAATGGCTTTACTGATTTTGAAGATTTTTTAGACCTTGTTGACTTAGCCAATGCGCTATTAGTTGCACAAGGTTTTGAGGGGAAGTACCAAATTGCAAACTTTCATCCTGACTATGTTTTTGCTGATAGTGATGAAGATGACGCTGCAAATTATACTAATCGCTCGCCTTTTCCTACTTTACACTTAATACGTGAAGCAAGTATGAGCGCGGCACTAGATGAATACAACGAGCCGGAGTCAATTCCTGAACACAATATCAACTTAGCTCGCCGTAAGGGAATTCACTTTTGGCAGCAGCTACTTAAAAATTGCAAAAAACCGAGCGCATAAGCTCGGTTTTTGGTTTTTAATAATGCGCAGAGTTATTTTTTCACCCACTCACCATTAACTTCAACGAAATGCCCTGCTTGGGTTTTTTCAATGGTTTTTGCCGCTGCTAGTGCTTCTACTTGAGCAAGTGACAAGTTGTTCTTTTTCGCAAGTTTTAAATATTGTGCTTTGCGCTTTGCGTTAATTTCATCAACAACCGCTTTAGCCTCTGCATTTTGTACAACCAAACCTAAATAACCTGAGCTATCTTCACCCACAAGCCCTTGGTTTTTAGCATCATCTAAACTGATTGCCCAAGCAGAAAATGACAATAAAGCGGCACTTAAAAGTGTGATCACGTTTAACTTTTTATTTTTTAATAAACTCATAATTGCTCCTTAGAATAACTCACTGTCATCGCTAAATAAGTCATCTAGCTCTTTATCAACTTTTACGCGAATTTCATGATCAACCTTCACATTTAAATTAATGGTGATAGGCTCTTTCGCTGCCACTTCAACGCGGTGCGTACATGCACTAAGCAACCCCAGTGCTGTAAGTATTATCAGCCATTTAGTCATTTTTAGTTCCTTTTGTTGAATACTCTTGTTCAACTTTTTGAGTAATTTCATCACTTAAGCGCAATGCTCTTAAGAGTGTAAAAACATTTTCTTCATGGTTGTAATTAAAGTTAACTTGCTGCGCCTGTTCCTTATTGTATCCCTTTAAGTTTACACCTAAATAAAGCCAACCGTCAGGCTTTAAGTCAACACTACTGTTTAAGCTCTGAATGTCTAAATCTTCCAACAAGCTTAAAATCGGGTCCAGTTCTTGTTGCTGAGCTTTAACTGCATCAAAAGCTGCATTATCAGTAATAACTAGTTTACCTGTTCCTTGGTTAGATAATTCACCGGATTTTACCGAAATACCTTGTTGATCAAAGTAAACGGGTAAGCGGCCATTCACTCGACCAGTTAGTGTAATGCCTGATTTATCATCTAAGGTAATAAGTTTACTCGCATCAATATTTTCAAATGTGACCAAAGACTGCTGCGCTTTTTCCGTCACTTTGTAGCTATCCAAAGCAAAACGACCACCAAGTACATCAGCAGTTATTTCTTCAGCGCGAGCAATAGAGTTCTCAACACTAAAATTACCGACAATGTTACTCACAACAGCACCTGCTCGTAACTCATTTAATTCAAATGTAGTAGGAGCCACATTAAGCTGCCCTGAATCATAAGAACCCGTTAAGCGACTGCTAAAATGCGTAGCTAAATAATCGTTGTATAAGCCACTTACCTGTTCTACTTGAAATGCAAACTCAGCCTGCTGTAAATTAACATCTCCGCGAACAACCCCATTAAAGCTACCGTCGGTCAGCGTGGCTAATGGTTCAAACTGCTGTAAAACAGGGTTAAGTTTAGTCACAGCTTGATCTGCAACTGTTATCTCAAATGGATGTTCCACAGCAGATATGTGGTGACTGGCTACCAACTCAATACCATCAATAAATATATGATGTGAGGCTTGAAGCGCCCGACTTTGCAGGCCTTTGGAGCTTATGCGAATATTACTTAGGTTTAAAAGAGCACTGTTAAATTGGGTAAGTTTAGTTTCACTGTTTAAATCGACAAATAATTCGCCAACAGCCAAACTAGAAGATGCTGATAATTGATTATTTACACCGCGCACTTGGTATTGCTCATAAGCCACTGAGCGTAATTGGCTATTTAGGCTAGCCTTTATATTTTGTTTATCGTCAAGCTCAGTCGTAAACTGTGCCTTGTAGCCCTTTACTGTTAATTTATCAAAACTAAGCTCAGCAAAAGCAATCTCGCTGGTTATTTTCGCATTTTTTTTATGTTGTAAAACATCCGCTATTTTAAATTGACCTGTGCTTGCTACCTTTTTAGCTGATACAGGTAAAAAACCAGGCAGCTCATCGACGTTTAATTGGTAGTTGCCATTCACAGCCAAGTTATTTAAAGCTGCATCTATTTCTATATGCTCAATACCTTCGCTGATAAACAATAACTTAATATTGCCTTTGGCATACTCTAACGGCTGCTGAACATTAATTGCTAGGTTTTTCAGGCTCAGCTTCGTTTCACTATTTTTAGTGTTTAATAGCATTGACGGTATAACAAGTTGTCCGTTTTCAAACTTTACCGTATCACTGAGCATCAATTGCCATTTTAACGGCAGCTGCTTGGCTACAAATTCACGCTGTGATTGATTGCTTATAAGCGTCAAACAATCACTATCAAACGTTACCAAGCTGGTTAATTGCTGTGTATTTAACAAGGCTTTTTTATCGTTAAAGTGATAGTAAATATTCATATCACCAAAAGCCTTTAGCGTTACTGGGCATTTACTAAATTGCTGTGTAAACTCAGCATCTATGTTTGATTTTATATCAACGGATAACCCATCAAAGGTGAACTCATGCCCACTGTTTAATGAAAGCGCGGGTATCGGCTTTATCTTTGTTAGTAATCCATCAGCTAACTTAAAGTGACCAGTAATTTTATGATTGCTGACTGTTACCTCTGCGATTGCATCACCTGAAATCACAAATGTATTTAGCTTCTCTTCACCAATGCTAACTACCAGTTCATCATGAAGTTGTGGGTGGGTAATTAACAATCTTTTGATATCAATTTTCGGCCGCTCTTTGGGTAAACTAAGTGCCAGCTTTTTGAAGGAATTATTACTTGCTGAGACACTCTCGCTATCATTTAAACGAAGATTAGCGCGGCCAACAGTTATTTTTTTTGTATCAGCCACAATGCTACCAAGCTCAATTTGATGGCCTTGGTAAGTCAAACATAACCGGTTTACGTTTAAGCTAATATTTGCATTTAGTGACCAATCTAAACAATGTAATTCAACGCCAGATTGGCTCAAAGATGGCGCTATAGCCCATTGAGTTATAGGCATACGAAATACATAACCCAGTGTTAGAACACTCAGAAATAAAAACACGATTCCCCATGCGATGCGTTTGATCATACTATCCTTAATTTGAACCTTGAACCTTGAACCTTGAACCTTGAACCTTGAACCTTGAACCTTGAACCTTGAACCTTGAACCTTGAACCTTGAACAGTCTAAACAAAAAAGGCTGCACAAGGCAGCCTTTTTATCTTACATCTAGATCATGAATCTAGCGTGTATATTAACCTACATTTTTACGCGCATTTCTAAACATACGCATCCATGGGCTATCCTCAACCCACTCATCTGGGTGCCAAGAGTTAGCAACCGCACGGAATACACGTTCAGGGTGTGGCATCATTACAGTTGCACGACCATCTGTTGATGTAATACCCGTGATCCCCTCAGGTGAACCATTCGGGTTTGCTGGGTACTGTGTTGTTGGATTACCGTAGTTATCAACAAACTTAACCGCTACGGTGCCGCTTGCAAGTGCAGCCTTAGTTGCCGCATCGTTTGCAAATTCTGCATGACCTTCACCATGAGAAACTGCAATTGGCATATGTGAACCTGCCATCCCATTAAAGAACACCGATGGGTTTTCTTGAATTTCAACCAGACTAAAGCGTGCTTCAAAACGCTCTGACTTATTAGTTACAAAGCGCGGCCAATGTTCAGTACCTGGAATCAACTCTTTTAATGTTGATAGCATCTGACAACCGTTACATACACCTAAGCTAAAGGTATCTTCACGATGGAAGAAGCTTTGGAACTGATCGCGTGCCATATCGTTAAACAATATTGACTTAGCCCAGCCTTCACCAGCGCCTAATACGTCACCGTAAGAGAAGCCACCACACGCCACTAAACCTTTAAACTGTTCAAGCGTTAAACGACCTTCTAAAATATCACTCATGTGAACATCTACCGCAGCAAAACCAGCACGGTTAAACGCAGCAGCCATTTCTAGGTGCGAGTTAACGCCTTGCTCACGTAAAATAGCCATTTGTGGCTTAGCACCTGTCGCAATGTACGGTGCAGCTATATCTTCGTTTAAGTCAAAGTTAAGTTTAACGTTTAAGCCTGGGTCTTTTGCATCAAATTTAGCGTCAAATTCTTGCTTAGCACACTCAGGGTTATCACGACGCGCTTGCATCTGATAGGTTGTTTCGGCCCAAATTGTACGAAGCTCAGTACGCGTATGATTAAGTACTGTTTGCTCACCACGATTAAATACAATGTTATCGTCATTATTAAGCGAGCCAATCACATGGCTAATTGCGGCAACACCATGCTGCTCAAATACAGAATTTACAGCATCTAAATCACTGTTTGCTACTTGAATTACAGCACCTAACTCTTCGTTATAAAGCGCTTCAATATCCGAGCCAGTCAAAGTCGCTAAATCTACGGTTACACCGGTATGTCCGGTAAACGCCATTTCAGCAATAGTAGTAAACAAGCCACCGTCTGAACGGTCGTGATACGCAAGTAACTTGCTATCAGCCACTAGCGCCTGCATAGCATTATAAAAGCCTTTTAGTAACTCAGGGCTGTCTACATCAGGAGTAACATCACCAAGCTGCTTATAAACTTGTGCAAGGCTTGATGCGCCCATACGGTTTTTACCCGCACCTAAATCAACTAAAATAAGCGAAGTGTCGCCCTTATCAGTGCGCAGCTGTGGAGTCACCGTTTTACGTACATCGTCAACACGGCCAAAGGCTGTAATAATCAGTGATAAAGGCGATGTTACTGATTGCTCAGTTGTATCATCTTCATTTTTCCATGTCGTTTTCATCGACATCGAGTCTTTACCTACTGGGATTGTTAACCCAAGTGCTGGACATAACTCTTCACCAACAGCTTTTACCGCTTCATATAAACCTGCGTCTTCACCAGGGTGACCTGCAGCCGCCATCCAGTTAGCAGATAGCTTAATGTTCTCAAGACTACCAATATTAGTACCAGCAATATTTGTAAGAGACTCGGCCACAGCCAAACGTGCAGAAGCGCCATAATTAAGTAATGCCGCTGGAGTACGTTCACCTAATGACATAGCTTCACCGTGGTAGGTATCGTAAGTTGCTGCGGTAACTGCACAGTTAGCCACAGGCACTTGCCATGGGCCTACCATTTGATCGCGCGCTACTAAACCAGTTACAGAGCGATCGCCAATAGTAATCAGGAAGGTTTTTTCTGCAATGGTTGGTAAACGTAATAAACGCTGCGCTGCATCCGCAGGATTAATTGCCTCTACATTTAATGCAGTACCGACTACTTGTTGCGACGTAACATCACGATGCATTTTAGGTGCTTTACCTAGTAATACATCCAATGGTAAATCTACAGGGCTGTTATCAAAATGACTATCTGCAACCGTTAAATGACGCTCTTCTGTTGCTTCACCAATAACTGCATATTGTGCGCGCTCACGCTTACAAATTGCTTCAAAGCGTGCAAAGTCTTCAACGCCCACAGCAAGCACATATCGCTCTTGCGATTCATTACACCAAATTTCGTGTGGTGCCATGCCCGGCTCATCATTAGGGATGTCACGCAGTTGGAATTTACCACCACGGCCACCATCATCTACAAGCTCAGGGAATGCATTTGATAAACCACCAGCGCCCACATCATGTATAAACGCAATAGGATTTGCATCACCTAGCTGCCAACATTTGTCGATTACTTCTTGACAACGACGTTCCATTTCTGGGTTTTCACGTTGAACAGAAGCAAAATCTAAATCTTCGTTTGATTGACCCGATGCCATGCTAGATGCAGCACCACCGCCTAAACCAATGTTCATTGCAGGGCCGCCAAGCGCAATCAGTTTTGCGCCTACTGGAATATCGCCTTTTTGAACATGATCAGCACGAATATTACCTAAACCACCGGCAAGCATAATTGGCTTGTGGTAACCACGTACCTCTTCACCATTGTGACTCGTTACTTTTTCTTCGTATGTACGGAAATAACCTAAAAGATTAGGACGGCCAAACTCATTATTAAACGCAGCACCACCTAATGGGCCTTCAGTCATAATATCAAGGGCATTCACTATGCGCCCAGGCTTACCAAAATCACTTTCCCAAGGTTGTTCAAAACCAGGAATACGTAAGTTAGATACAGTAAAGCCCACTAAGCCGGCTTTTGGTTTTGAACCACGGCCAGTTGCACCTTCATCGCGAATCTCACCGCCCGACCCTGTTGCCGCACCAGAAAAGGGCGCAATTGCCGTTGGGTGGTTATGGGTTTCAACCTTCATTAATATTTCAATGTCTTCTTGATGATACGCATATTCACCTTGCGCATTCGGGAAGAAGCGACCCGCCTTTGAGCCTTTCATTACGGCTGCGTTATCTTTATAAGCAGACAGTACATTTTCAGGGTTATGCTCAAAGGTATTTTTAATCATTTTAAACAGCGACTTTGGCTGTTCAATACCATCGATAGTCCAATCAGCATTAAATATTTTATGACGACAATGCTCTGAGTTTGCTTGTGCAAACATGAATAATTCGATGTCGTTAGGATTGCGCCCTAACTTGATGAAGTTTTCCACTAAGTAGTCAATTTCATCATCAGCAAGTGCAAACCCTTGCTCTATATTGGCTACGGCTAATGCTTCGCGGCCGCCACCTAAAATATCAACTGATGACATTTGGCGAGGTGCATCACTGCGAAATAACTGCGCTGCATCTTCTAATTTACTATGAGTAGCTTCAGTCATACGGTCATGAAGAAGCGCAATAACGTGTGTAAGCTGCTCTGTACTTAAATCACCTTCAACATAGTAAGCAATACCACGTTCAACCCTGTGAACTTGTTTAAGCCCACAGTTATGAGCGATATCAGTCGCTTTTGAAGCCCATGGCGAAATAGTACCAGGTCGAGGCGTTACTAATACCAACTGACCCGCTGGCGTATGCTCAGCAATTGTTGGTCCATAGGTTAATAACTTTTCAAGTTTGGTTTGCTCATCAGTGTCTAATGGCGATGTTAAATCGGCAAAGTGAGCGTATTCGGCATATACATTGGTGACAGGAAGTTGCGATTGTTGGCAACGCGCTAAAATTTTATTAACTCTGAACTCTGAAAGTGCTGGTGCACCACGAAGGATCAACATAAGTAATTTCACCCGGGGTTAGGGATTGAACGATATTTTAGGCGCGTATTATAGTCCAAATTACTCCCAGATTTAACTCAAAAATGCGCTTTTCATTAAATTAACTTTTTCTTTTTGTTTACACCTATTTTTTACTTACTGCGATTAAACGGTAAGTGACGTAATCAGTAAGTTTTGTTATAACAGGAGATACGATGCTGAAGAGGCGAATATGTTGAAGATAAAGCTAATAACAATTATTACGTTAGTCATCCTTTTGTGTGCCTGTAATACACAAGAGCAGTCAACACAGCTTGCCCAAATTAAATCAGAAAATAAAATTCGTGTGGGTACACTCGCCAGCGCAAGTAATTACTATCAAGCTGTTCAAGGTGAACAAGGGTTTGAATTTGAACTGTCTCAAGCATTCGCCGATTACCTTGGGGTAGAGCTTGAAATTGTGCCCTTTTTTAATTTATCCGATATGTTTGCGCGCTTAGATAGTGGCGATCTCGATTTAATTGCCTCTGGACTTACTTTTAACAAGGCGCGCGCCAAACGTTACCGCTATGGCCCAACTTACAGAACAATTAGTCAAAAATTAGTATTTAAACAAGGCCGTGAACGCCCTAGAGATTTTGATGATTTAACTGGTAACTTCACTGTTATTGCTAAAAGTAGTCACTCGCTCACATTAGAAGAAATACAACAAACCAACCCAGATTTAACTTGGAATGAAACCGAAGAATTTGATGAGGAAGAGTTATTACAAGCCGTTATTGATGGTGAAATAGATTACACCTTGGCAGATTCTCATACATTAGCGTTGTTTAGGCGCTATCACCCTAACTTGAGTATTGGCTTTTCAGTTACCCGTAATGATTCAATTGCATGGATACTCAAAAAGTCGAATGATGACTCTTTGTACGCATTACTAGTTCCTTTTTTCGGTGAAGCAAAACAAAATAATCAACTTTATGTGCTTGAAGAGAAGTATTTTGGCCATGTCCGTCAGTTTAATTACGTTAATACCTTAGCCTATATAGATGCAATAAAAGAAACACTGCCTAAATATCAGCCTTGGTTTATACAATATGCGGGTAGCCTTGATTGGCGCTTACTTGCTGCATTGAGTTATCAAGAGTCGATGTGGAACCCACGAGCTAAATCGCCAACAGGGGTGCGCGGCATTATGATGCTAACAAGGCGCACAGCAAAACAAGTCGGTGTTACTAATCGCTTGGAGCCAGAACAAAACATACGTGGCGGTGCTCAATACTTAGCTAAATTAATCAAACGTATACCAGATAGAATCCCGCAGCCTGATCGTACTTGGCTCGCACTTGCCGCTTATAATGTTGGTTGGGGCCACGTCAATGATGCCCGCATAATTACCGAACAACAAGGAGCTAGCCCTGATAAATGGGCTGACGTTAAAAAGCGCTTACCATTGCTAGTAAAAAAACGTCACTACCGAAATACCCGCTATGGCTATGCTCGCGGTGATGTTGCAGTGACTTACGTTGACAATATTCGTCGCTATTACGATGCGCTAGTTTGGCTTGATGAAAATAATGCAATGGCAACTACACCGCCAACAACCGAAAAAGAAACTAAAGATCAAAGCATTAAACCAAATGATGCAAATCAACGTATCACTGGTGAAGCAGAAAAAGAAAAATAAATGCATTCTGAAAATTTCGCGCTATATTAGCTACATGTCAGAAAAGCAAATAGTTGTTTACTTGCAATCAATTATTCAATAATCTGGCTCAATTGTATTAAAATTTATGTCATCACCAAGCACGTAAGGACAAGTCATGCTTAAACGTAGACGTACACATCAACTTAAACGTTGTATAAAGCACTCAACTGCGACTCGCCGTCGAGTGATGTTAAGAAATTTGCATAAAAAGGTTATCTGGCGTCGCCGCATGTTCGCTATGCAGCAAATGGCTGAATTAGACGCCTTAATAGCAGCTGCAGACTAATCTCTGTTAAGGTTGCGAGCGGCTAGCTTTGCTGCTTTTATTTGTGATCGGCGACGCTTAAAAAAACTAGAAATAGTCTCTGCACATTGTGTCTCTAAAACCCCACCCGTTATTTCTACCTGATGGTTTAAACGAGGTTCTTGCAACAAGTTCATAATTGAACCAGCGGAACCGGTTTTAGCATCGGC
The DNA here is from genome assembly GCF_030407535.1 of Pseudoalteromonas sp. APC 3224. Lineage (GTDB taxonomy): Bacteria > Pseudomonadota > Gammaproteobacteria > Enterobacterales > Alteromonadaceae > Pseudoalteromonas. The sequence goes on from NZ_JASDDF010000034.1 coordinate 49,232, forward strand.
AGCACCAAATACTAAGCGTTTAATTCGGCTGTGCACCAATAAACCTGCACACATAGAGCACGGCTCTAACGTAACATACAAAGTGCAATCAATTAAGCGATAGTTATTAAGGACTTTGCCGGCTTCTCTTACCGCTATCATCTCAGCATGAGCCGACGGATCATTATCGGTAATTGAGCGATTATAACCCGCGCTTATAAGCTGATTATTTTTGACAATAATGGCGCCTACAGGTATCTCATCGAGTTGCTCTGCTTGTTTTGCATACACAAGGGCTTGTTCCATCCAATATTGGTCGTCAAATGGCTCTGTCATGATTATTACTTAACTATTTTTTATGCCGTAATTATACCAACTTAGCGTAAAAAAATGCGTAATTGATCACTTTATTGCAAAAATAAAACAAATTTAAGTGGTTTACCATGGCCCATAAGGCGGGATTTACGCTATAATCTCTCGCTTTTTTTATTTAGCTCACAACACGGGTAGCAAATGAAATTTCCTGGACGCCGCAGGCATAAACATTATTTCCCAGTGGAAGCCAAAGATCCACTGACCAATCAACTTAACGCCACAGAACGATTACACCGCAGCTATGTTACGGGGATCGATCAAATCGTTGTTGATATAGAAGCTAAGGTTGACCAAGCTTTTCTCGATGAATTTCAATTGCGCCGAGGGATGTCGCAAGTTATAGATAATGACATCACTAATGCTTTATACGATCGCTTAAAACTAAACGATATGGTCGATTACGAATTCGCAGGAGGAACCGTTGGCAACACAATGCACAACTATTCCGTACTTGCTGATGATCGTTCGGTACTATTAGGCGTAATGAGCGAAAATATAAAAATAGGCAGTTATGCTTATAGATTTTTATGTAATAACTCAAGTCGTGTAGATTTAGACTACTTACAACCAGTTGATGGTCCTATTGGCCGTTGCTTTACCTTGATTGATGAAACAGGTGAGCGCACGTTTGCTATTAGTGCTGGCCTGATGAATTACCTAAAGCCAGAGTCAATTGATAAAGAGCTAATAGAAGGCTCATCAGCATTAGTCATCAGTGCTTATTTAATGCGTACTCAAGGTGATGAAACCATGACCGAAGCGACTATGCAAGCAATCAAGTATGCTAACGATGCAAATGTACCCGTGGTATTAACACTGGGGACTAAGTTTCTTATCGAGCAGGACCCGACATGGTGGGCTAACTTTGTAGAAAAGCATGTTGATATACTTGCTATGAACGAAGAAGAAGGCCAAGCAATTACTGGATATGAAGATCCACTTCTTGCTGCTGACAAAGCATTAGATTGGGTTGACTTAGTTATTTGTACAGCCGGTGAAAAAGGCTTATTTATGGCTGGTTTTGTTGACGACAGCTGCAAACGTGAAACAGAGTATCCATTATTACCGGGTGCCATACCAGATTTTAATCGTTATGAATTTTCACGTGCAATGCGTAAAGTTGACTGTGAAAACCCTATAAAGGCATATAGCCATACAGCGCCGTTTATGGGCGGGCCTGACTCGATTAAAAATACCAATGGTGCCGGTGACTGTGCTTTAGCCGCGGTTTTACATGACTTATCAGCGAATGTTTATCATAAGTTGAATGTTGCTAATTCAGCAAAGCATCAGCAACAAGCCATTACCTACTCTTCGCTCGCACAAATTAGCAAATATGCTAACCGTGCAAGCTTTGAAGTACTTGTACAGCACTCTCCTCGCTTATCTCGTGGTTTGCCTGAGCGCGAAGATTGTTTAGAACAAGTGTATTGGGATCAATAAGATCCCATTACGCTAAACAAAGCTAAAATATAGATATATCAAGCTTTTTAGATAGCAGCTCTAATGCTGCTATTCCCGCCACTGAGTTACCAAAAGAGTTTAATCCTGGTGAATAGACTGCCACTGTAAATCTATTCGGTAACACCGCTAATATTGTACCAGAAACACCCGATTTACCAGGCATGCCTACACGATAACCAAAGTCACCTGCTGCGTCATATAACCCACTGGTAAATAACAACGAATTTAATTGCTTGTTTTGACGACTAGAAAGTACTCGTTTGTTTGAGCTGTAATCCATCCCTTTATTGGCTAAAAAATTGTACGCCTTAGCAAGTTCAATACAATTAAGTTCTATGGCACAAAAATTAAAATACGACCAAAGGACATCATCTACTTCATTTTCAAAGTTACCGAATGATTTCATTAAATGTGCCATTGCCGCATTTCTATGCCGAAACTCATATTCTGAGTTAGCCACTTGCTTATCAATTACAATACTTCGATTACCTGATAAATCGCGAAATGTTTCAAGCATAGAGTGCATTGGAGCTGATAAACGACTATACAAAGCATCACAGGTAACAATCGCTCCCGCATTAATAAATGGGTTACGTGGAATCCCTTTTTCAAACTCAAGCTGTGTCAGAGAGTTAAACGCTGTACCTGAAGGCTCTTTGCCAACTCTATTCCATAATTCATCGCCATAGCGTTGCAAAGCTAATGTCAGAGTCATTACTTTAGATACAGATTGAATTGTGAAACGTTGCTCACAATCACCGGCGCAGAAAATTTCTCCTTCCGTAGTATAAATAGCAATAGAGAACTGCTCAGGAGAAACCTCTGCCAATGCCGGTATATAATCGGCAACTTTACCCTGCGTTAGTAAAGGCTTAACCTCTTGAGTTATCTCATTTAACACTCGTTGGTAATCACTCGTTGGCAATCGACACCTCAATAATACGAAATCTAAAACTAAATTTTAACACGTCAGATCCATAACCGCATGGTAATGTTGAGCAAATAGGGGATTCGCTGATATCAATGAAAATATTTCACTACAAACTTCGAAACTATTACAGCATAAGTAAACCATAGTAAGGGCTTTAAGTTCCTACTTTTTTTACTTTAATCTGATGCCTTTAATTAGAGTCGGTGCGCTACTTCGTAGCGACAGCGCAGTAGAATGTCGCAGTGCCCACAGCGGTAAAAAGTCACATAGCAAATGCGATGCTATCATTGTGTCGGGGCGGCCTTCCGCGGGGCTCGCCTTCGAGCTGTTTTTTTTTGGCTACTGAGTTTGGCATGGGCTCTTAGATATTTACTAAACCCCAAACAGCAAAAAACCCGTTACATTGCTGTAACGGGTTTCTTTAATTGAATTCTGGTAATGTCATGGTACCCACAGCGGTAGAAAGTCACATAACAAATGCCACACTATCATTGTGTCGGGGCGGCCTTCCGCGGGGCTCGCCTTCGAGCTGTTTTGTTTGACTACTGAGTTTGGCATGGGTTCTTGGCTATTTACTAAACCCCAGATAGCAAAAAACCCGTTACATTGCTGTAACGGGTTTCTTTAATTGGATCCTGGTAATGTCCTACTTTCACATAACAAATGCTACACTATCATCGGCGCTGTTTCGTTTCACTACTGAGTTCGGCA
>NZ_JASDDF010000035.1:0-52044 GCF_030407535.1 Pseudoalteromonas sp. APC 3224
GTATGCTTTTGACACTCCTTGGTACTATGAGCTTACAGGAAAATTGTCTGAAACTCAGGACGCAGAGTTAATTAAATTATCCTGCTTAGTTGAGTCTAAAAACACATCCTTCTTATATTATGGTGTTCTTGAAGATTTTTATCTTGATTCTAACGGGCAATTGAATCGAGTTGTTTTATCTGGGGCAATGAGAAGATTAATAGAGTCAGACGATTCTGAACCAACGACCCCACCAACTACACGTTTTTATGAGATAAAGGGGGATCGCCTTATTCTCAAATATGAAGACATTAAAAATATAAATATTGAATATCTTTATATTATTGAGGAAGAGTAGGCAACTAACAAGTCAATTCAGCAGGACAAAAAACAGCTGGTTTTTGCTCGTGCCTCGCTAATTTCAACCAGCTATTTTATTGCCTCTGATTGAGGCGTTAGGTGCCACTTAGTCTGAGATCGTTCATACTTTATCAAAAGTTGATTTTAGCAAAAATTATTTTAATAGGGGATTTATATGCCATTAGAAAAACAATGGTCCTTTGAAGATAGTGCGCTATGGAAGCTTAAACTGAGGCTTCAATTTAGTGGTTGGTTACAATATGTTATTCATGCAGCATGGATATCGATACTACTGCTGATTACTGGAGTCGGTTGGTTAATTGGGCATTGGCAAGTTTTGTTGTTTTGGTTACCACTTGGTTTAGCTACATTGTTGAGTATCGCGCTGGTTGGCACGATAATCATGGTTAAATATGGATTACACCCCACCGAAAAAATACCTCCCAATAAAAATCATCTCGATGCATTTGATTTGATGCGATCACGTCAATCATGCCGTTCATTTCAATCTCGTAATTTAACAGCCGATCATCATGCTGAATTACTCAAGGCGGTTCAGTTTCATACTCAAGAAAACCAACTACTTGGGCAAAAACCTATTCGATTTGAATATATCAAGGCACCATTAATCGTTTGGCCCGTTGTTGGTGCGCACGAATTTTTGGTAGCCATTGCCCCAAAGGAATATGACCGCTTATCAATCATTGATGTTGGTCGGAGTTTGCAAAAAATTGTGATTCAAGCAACTCGCATGGGTATTGCGACTTGTTGGATAGGGCCAGGCGCCGATAATAATAGCATTCTGCAACATCTAGATGACAAGATCGACCCAGAAAACGATCATGTCATTTGTGTTTGTGCAATCGGCTATGATTCGATGTATAAGCCATTATTCATTCGCTTCTTTAATCGCTTAATGCATAAACGTTTACCATTATCGGAACTGTTTTTTTCCGACCCGTCACTTAGTACACCATTGGATACTCAAGCCAATCCATATAGTCTTTATGGACGTTGTTATGAGGTTTGCCAGTGGTCACCGTCGTCATACAATGGGCAAACTACTCGCTGTGTCGCAATAACAGAGCAGGAAAATGGTGAAGAAAACATCATTCGTTTTGATTTCTTCACCTCCATCAGCTCGCGGTATTATGCCGCTGTTGCACTTGGTATCTGGCTTGCAAACTGGGAAACAGGTTGTGAGGCTTTGAATATGCGCGGTCATTTTAAAGTTCTGCCACCTATTACAGCAGCTCCTGAGCTGCCACGCTACGACATCAGCTGGGTAGTTAATTGAAACCCCTTAGCAGGTGGTTTTATTGAGCTCTGATACACTTAAAACCTATATGGTCAGTATGTTATTCAAGCGTAAAAACCAAAGGGGTCAAATCTTGACTTCAGACATCAGAACTTAAATTTCTCCAAACGGCTTAATTCAACCTGTTATTTTCCTCTAAAAGCATAGCGCCTCTTATCCTCTTTGTGAATTAAGTTCTTCATTAATAAAAGCACTTGGGTAACAATTTAGCGAAGTTAGTTAAGTTTTAACTATATGTTAAATAGTAAGCTATCTTTGGCTTTTGCTCCTTTATAACTTATTCTAAGCCACTTCGTAGGCGGATTAATAAGTTGGCGTCATATACCAAAGGATATTTATGAGTACTAAAAGTAGACGATTACGCAAGAAATTGTATTTAGATGAATTTGCTATTCTAGGTTTTGAATTTACTTGTAATTTAAATGCTACTGAAGCGGAATTTGATTTATTACTAGATGAGCTTTTAGAATTCATCGATAAAAGAAAACTTTGTATTGCTGGTGGAGGTGACTGTAAGTCATTCAGTGGCTTTATTTGTTCTGTTAATCGTTACGGTTCAGCGACTAATCAAGATAGAGCAGACGTTGAGCTTTGGTTAAAGTCTAAAGAACACATTTCAAATATTTTTGTTAGTCAACTAGTTGATGCAAACTACGGAGTGTAATGATTTATCTAAAATTATTTGGTTGAAGACCAAAATGAGCAAATATTAACTTCATATATCAGAGCTTAAATCTAATTGCGGCTTAATTTAAGCCGCAATTTTGCATATTATACACAGCGTGATAAGTCGGGTTGCCCCAAGTAAATTCATCATTTTTGTCGGATGGCGTGGCTTCGCCACTTATCCGACCTACGTCTAAAGGTAGGTTGGTTAAGCCAAAGGCGCCACCCAACAGAGTTCTATGGTTCTATCGAGCTTGGTCTATAAATTGTACTTATATTATTCAACAGCTTTTAAGCGTTTTGTTATGGCTTGTAATTTTTCTTCTAGTGTAAAAGACAGGACTAAGGTTTCTTCTACAATTTCTTTCGTTTCATCAACTAACCCGACTAGCTCCGACTCTTGCTCTTCATCCAAACCTAGAGTGATCATTTTTGATTGTATAGCTTGAGATAAATCATTAACGAGTATTTTTACTTGCTTATCTTGCTCTGAGCATAGTTTATTTATAGTACTAAAATCATCAGCAAGTTGGCTCTTGAGGGTGTTTAAAGCTTGTTGACGTATCGTCGTTTTTTCTAATTGCTGTTCAATAAATTCCATTCGGCTTTCTATAATAGTAAGTAAAATAGCAAAATTATCTCGAAGTCGTCCGAGTAAGCCTTCGTCTTTTGCATTTATTCCTTTTACAAGTATTGAGCAAGCAGGCGCGTTAAATAATAGGTTAGAGCTAAATGGCACTATTCGTTTTGCTCTTCTGCCTAGTTCAAGAATTTCTTTTTCCAGTTCAGAAATAGTTTGTTTTGGAAATTGGTGATATTGGTTTGCTACCCTAAACTCTACACAGCAGCTAGCGCCTGCATTGGTAAAGTACTGCTGTACGTTAGCAAATAATGCATCTAAATCGGTTACGTCAAGGTTGTCAGTAAAGAACGAGACTAACTCTCCGAGTTCACTTGCTTGTTGCATTGAGGTAAAAGCAGTTGTAGAGGCAACATCGTACATTTCTTTTAGATTATTTCGCTCTGTAATACGCAGTTCAACACGCTTTAATTTTTCGTTAAGTTCCTTAAAGTCTACTGGCTTGGCAATATAATCATCGCCGCCATACCCATATGCTGTGAGTTTGTCTTCACTTGATGTTAAAGCGGATATAAATATAATTTCGCAATCATCGTATTCACCGGATTGAGTTATTTGTTCAACTAAATCATAACCAGTAAGGCCATTACTAAGTAAAATATCCATCAGGACGACTTGTGGTTGATGCTGTTCCATTAGTGCTAATATTGGCTCGGTTCCATCAGATGAAGCAATATCGTGTTGCTTAGAAAGCGCAATTTTCATGATGTTTCTATTTTGAGGGTTATCGTCAACGGACAATATTTTCACTTTGACTCCTTAATTTAGTTATTGTCGTCCTATCTTAAATGATATTAGTCATGGAAATGGCTACCCGCAAATAATAAATTTATGTACATTTTCATAGGATATTTAAGTAATATCAGATAAAAAGTTAATTATGGTAGATACCTAATTCATCTCGTTTATCACCTTATAAAAGCAGCGAAATTGTCATGAATGTCATTAGTAACACTACAACAATCACTGATTCATTAGCTTCGTGGCATAAGAGCCAATCGACGTTTGAATTTCAAGGTCATGAGATTGGATATCATGTGCAAGGCAAACAGCACGCGCCGTGTTTATTACTGATCCATGGCTACCCAACCGCAAGTTGGGATTGGCATAATCAATGGGCTGCGCTGGCTCAACACTTTAAGGTATTTACCCTCGATATGCTGGGTTTTGGTTTTAGTGACAAACCTCAAAATGTTACTTACACCATAAATATGCAAGCGGATTTACTGACATATTTTTTAAAGGTGTTTAATGTAAAGGCAACGCATATTTTAAGCCACGATTATGGTGATACGGTAGCGCAAGAGCTACTTGCTAGAAGCAATTTAAATGAGCCGCATGCCATAAAAATACAGAGCGTTTGCTTTCTTAACGGTGGGTTATTTCCAGAAACACATAAACCGGTATTATTGCAAAAGTTGTTACTTAGCCCCATAGGCTCTTTAGTGTCGCGACTTGCAAACTATAAAAGCTTTAAGCGTAATTTTGATAATATATGCGCGACGCCACTTGCTGAGAAAGAACTCAAGGAGTTGTGGCAGTTAATTGCATATAAACAGGGCAAGCCAGTCATGGCAAAACTGATTTATTACATCACAGAGCGTAAATTACATCGCGCTCGTTGGGTGAGCGCTTTACAACAAGCAGATGTACCCATGCGGTTAATTTGCGGTATGGACGACCCCGTTTCGGGTCGTCATATGGTTAAACGTTATCGCGAATTAATCATTAATCCAGATATTATTGAACTAGAAGGGGTAGGCCATTACCCGCAATTAGAACAACCAATTCAAATAACTCAGTCATTTTTTGAGTTTCATAATTTTAAATAAATGACTAATTTGGCGTTACCAGCATCAGCTTTGCCTCTTTTCCATCCGTTAATATCGCTACATTACCTTCAGCACTAACAAACACATCTCTGAGCCTGCCTTTAGCCTCTGGGAAAATATGTGATTGGGTGAACTCACCATTTGCTAAATTAACGCTGTAGAGCTTTTTATCGACCAATGTAGTAATAAGCACGTGGCGTTGCAGTGAAGGGAAGGCTGCATGCTTAGAGCCATAATATGCCATGCCTGATGGCGCAATTGAGGGAGTCCAATCTACGGTTGGTTTAGCCATGCCTGGGTAGTCTCTAAAGGGCGAAATACGTGCTTGTGAATAATCGTCGCCGTTAGTGATTACTGGCCAGCCGTAGTTGGTGCCAGCCTTTAAATAGTTGAGCTCATCACCGCCTGCGGGGCCGTGTTCGTGACTAATAATTTGCTTGGTATCATCATCGTATACTAAACCTTGTAGGTTCCGATGGCCAAGTGAATAAATGGCATGCGCGTTAGAGTTTTCATGTTTAATAAACGGGTTATCGCTTGGAATAGTGCCATTTAAATTAATTCGTAGCACTTTACCTAATTGGCTGGTTATAACTTGTGCTTGCTCGCGGTAGTCAAAGCCATCACCACTTGAAAACAGTAAGCTATTATCGGGCAGTACAAGCGCCCGGCCAGAGTAATGCTGCGGTGTGCCCTTATCGGTGGCAACTTTATAAATAACTTTTGGTACTGAAAACTGCTCGCCATCAAACTTAGCTTTGGCAATAACGAGTCTGTTTGCATCAAGCTCACCTTGGGCATAAGTGAATATTATTTCTTTTGATTCACTGTAATTTGGCGAAAGTACTATATCGAGTAAACCGCCTTGCCCTGCAACGTATAAGCCCTCGAAGTTTATTTTAACTCGGCTTTGTTGATTGTTTTTAATGATAACAACATGGCCATCACGCTCTGTAACTAACCAGATGTCGTTTGGGAGCTTAACCATGCTCCATGGTGAATTGAGATCTGTTGCTAAGGTACTAGCAGTATATTGCTGTGTTGGTAATTCGGCACTGACGTTACAAGAAAACGTTAAAAGCGAGAGTAGCGTAATACAACGTAGAGATTGTTTACCCTGCAAGCCTTTGCTAGTGTAAGGAAAAAGTTTTATTTTAAGTTGAGATAACCATGCAGTTTTTAACACGTACACTCCCTTCATTTTTAGTTTCTTGGTTACTTACATTCACTCTTGCTAGCTTGTTTCATAGCCAATACGTTGTCAATCAATTAGTTAATGTAGGTGTAGTGGTGGGCTTTAATGATCGTGTTAATTTAACCCTTGAAGATTGGCTTGGCTTGCTACCTACTTACGGCGCTATTATTGCGATTGCACTTGCTCTCGCATTTTTTGTGACCTGGTTTATCGCGAAAAAGCTTAAAAATCAGGGGATACAATTATTTGTAACTGCGGGTATTGTAGCGTTTGCAACAGCGTTAATTGCTATTGAATCTATTATGAATATTACTATTATTGCGGGTGCAAGAGGCTGGGGGTTTTATGCGCAATTATGTGCAGGTGCAGTAGGGGGTTATGTATTTGCAAAACTCATTAAGGCAAGTAAGCAAAAGACAGAGCATCACGGTTTTTAAGTGAGTATTGGTCTGCAATGAAAAAAGCCGCTGCACATGATGCAGCGGCTTTTGTATGTATAAATTGCGTAGTGATATCAAAAAATCAAACTAAAAAGTTTATAACCACTTAAGCCAAAAATAAGCACTAATACCGGTAAAGTAAGTAGGTTTACCAATACTGAGTTAGTGTATTTACCCATTACAGAGCCTTGATTTACTAGCCAAACAAGGTAGGCAGTTACAATTGGCAACAGTAAACCGTTAGCAGCTTGGGCAAAAATTATCACCGCGACAGGGTCTAAACCCAGAGATGCTACGGCAGCACCAAATAATAAAATAACAATGGCAACGCCTTTAAAGCGAGTGTTATCCATTTTATTTGACCAACCTAACATGCCACATACGGCGTAAGCGCCGGCAAGGGGAGCCGTTATAGCGCTGGTTAAGCCTGCGGCAAATAAACCAATAGCAAAAAAGTAATGGGCGGCATCACCTAGTAAGGGTTCAAGTTGTACCGCCATATTGGCAGCACTTATTTGCCCTGCATCGGTGCCATAAAACGCTACTGATGCGGTTGATAAAATAGCTAAGGTGATCACACCACCTAGGGTGATGGACACGCCCGTATCTATATTGGTTTCTTTAATTACTTTTTGTTTGTCACTCTTGCTGTCATGGCGAGCAGCCAGTACCCCTGAGTGTAAAAATAAGTTATATGGCACTATGGTCGTACCTACCAATGCTAATACTGTGGTAACTGAGCCCTCTGGCATGCTAGGAACAAAACCAGCTAATATGTCACTGAGCGAGGGAGCCGCCATAACAAGCGTAGAGATAAACACTAGGCTCATTAAAATCACTAGTAAAATAAGCGCATTTTCAACAACTTTGTGTTTACCGCTATACAGTAATACGGCACTTAAAAATGCAATCAGTGGTGTCCAAAGTTGGGCATTTACCTGAGGGAATATTTCAATTAATCCCATGCTGGCACCGCTTAAATTACCAGCCTCGTAGGCGGCACTGCCAACACCAATGGCGCTGATCACTAAAAATATAGCAAGAGATTTAAATAGGGGAGTTTCAATATGGGCTCTTAGTGCTTGTGCTAAGTCTTGCCCGGTGGCTACGCCTAGGCGCGCCGCCATAGATTGTAATAATATGGTGGCAATTACTGAAAATAGTAGCGTCCATATTAGTGCAAAACCAAAGTTTGCACCCGCTACGCTCGCGGTGGTAATAGTCCCTGGTCCAATGAAGGCAGCGGTGACGAGTAGTCCTGGTCCTAATCGCATAGTTTGACCCTAATAGTGCTTTTTATATTGCTATTTAAAGTTACACCTAACGTTTTATAACGCGATGCCTGTAATTATTGCTGCCACTTATACTAAGTGCCTTGCAGCATTGGCCCCCCCCTTGGCTTTGCCTTTTTTGATAACCATATGTTAAAAAAGGTCGCGTAGCATACCAACTTGTATATAAATTTAAAGGGGATAGGTTGCGTTTGCCTAAACTTTAAACGATTTAATGGGTTTTAGTTGTTATCAAGCTTTGGTACCAAGCAAAAATCTTATATGATGTTGACAATAGCACACAATATAAACTTTCAAAGGCGACCATTATTAGTGACTGTAATACATCACCTTTAGCTGATAACTCAGAACAATCCCCTGAGATGATGATAACCAATTCAACATTAAAAATAGCCACATTTAACCTGTTTAATTATCTTGAGCCACCTAATGCTTATTATGAGTTTGAGCGGATATATACCGCGGAGCAATGGGCAAAAAAACAGCGCTGGATTATTGATTATTTAACCGAGCATCAGCCCGATGTAATTGGCTTTCAGGAAGTGTTTAGCATTGAGTCGCTTAAAGAGTTACTAAAGCAGCAAGGGTATGCGTACTTTGCTGTGGTGGATGAGCCACAGGTAATAGATGATTTTATTTATAAACGCCCCGTTGTGGCAATAGCAGCAAAATACCCCATTGTTGAAGTAGCGAGCGTAAAACACGACTATGAGCTTGCCAGTACTTTAGGTTTAACTGAAGATTTTGCCTTTAGTCGTAAAGTTCTTAGAGCCACAATAAATTTGCCGCATATCGGTAATACCGATTGCTATGTGGTGCATTTTAAATCTAAACGGCCATCAATTGAGATTGATGAAACTAATAAAGAACTAATAACAGCTGAAAAAAACATTATTGAAATTTTAAAAGCAAATGTAGCGGGTGGCTGGGGCTCAACTATTCAGCGTGGTAGTGAAGCAACATTGCTGATGATAGAAATGATAAGCCGTCGTGAGGCCACGCAACAACCTATGATATTAATGGGAGATTTTAATAACGACCTAGCTGATGGCGTTTTAAGCCATTTATTAACCAATACACTGCGTTTTGCCCCTACGTTTGATAGTAAAACCTACCTTGCAAAATATTGTCTTAACGATGCGTGGCAGTTATTTACAAAGTTAAACGATGATTGCGAGCCTGATGAAGTATCTAATGAGTCAATACAAGGTATTACCGATAAAGATAATCGAGGTTTAAAACCACTACGAAAAGCAACACATTACTTTGGCGCAAACAGTTCAGTTCTTGATTATATTTTGCTGTCTTGTGAGTTTGATTCTGGCTATGACGACAGTTTTTTTGAAGTAAGCAATTATCATACTTACGATCGTCATTTAATTAACCCTGAGTTTGAGCGCGACGATTTAAGTACCGATCACGGCGTTGTATGTATTACGCTTAAACTACGGGAGTAATGCTTAACTCACCACTGTTTAGTTACCAAGCCAAACAGTGGCGGGTCGTTATTTACTGACGAGGATTTATCTCTAAAGGTGACAAGGTAATGGTGGCATTACTACTTGCGCCTTTGTAACCTTGATACTCTTTGTTTTCAAACAGTGTGTAAAAAACATCGACATAATCATCATTATTGGTAAACCATTCATCAGGCATTGCTTTAAGTAACTCATTAGTGAGTTTAGGAATAATAGTATAGCCCTGTGCTTGTAAATCAGGGATGCTTGCCATTACTTGCTCTGATATTTCTAATAACTTCATTGCTAAGGTTTTATAATTTGTGTTGTCATCTTGCTCCATTAAAAGCAAATCGACAGCTTGCCAACGATAACGTTGCCAATGAATTAAAACCTGATTAGGGCTGTAATTGGTTTTATCATGATCTAAATAAGGTAAATCAACAATATCTAATATTGGTTCATCTCTGCTAGGATCGATCCCCGTTACGATGGCATAGACTTCTGCTTTACCTGAAATCCAAGGTTCTTTATCATCCTCTAAATGTATTTTTTTCAGCACGCTAGTTTGTAAAGGCTGATCATTATTTAATTGATTTTGTGGGCTAACCATGTTTTTGCTGAATTTGTTAGCTGACAAAATTCCTTTCATTACTGCAATACCCGCATCCTGTACTTTTTGCTGATCTAATTCGACAATAAAAACAGGTTGAGTTGGCATTTGGTCTACGCTTAAATAATGAATGTTACCAAACTGATCGAACGCTTCAATCTCGATCCATTGGCTATCGTCACCAGCGGGTGCAAATGCGAATAAAGGGTTTTCACCTTGTTGCCAATCAGTTAGCATGGTTTCGCTAGCTAAACGCACTTGTAACAAGCTTCCTGTATTGTTAGGTAAGCCTTTAAGTTGTTGTAAGGCACTATTTGCCTGACTTATATTACGTTGTGTATGCCGTGCTACTGTTGATAACTGATCAGCATTTAAAACTAAGTTATATTTATTTACTGATTGTTTTAAATCAGCATTTAACACTGAATAATTAAGCGCTACTTGCTTTGCGAAATTACGCTTAATAGTTGCTACGTTTTTGTATTGAGCTTGCTGTACCAAGCTTTCTGCATTTTCAATATGATCTTGAGCTGAAAAAGCAGGTACTGATATAAAGTTCAATAATGCCGCCGTAGCTAAAGATTTGGTTATTTTATTTTTCATAAAAATTCCGCCGTTCCATTTTTAGTAACATCTATAAAACAACAATTAGAATAAATGCTCAAGTTAAATTTATAAAATACGTAATTAGTATTAATATTATGTCAAAGTTTGATATACATTACATAAATACCGTAATTTTTATATAAAGCAGGAATCTTTTACAAAAAATGTATATTTTGTAAAATAATTTATATACATATCAGTTGGTTAAATTTGGCTTAATAGTTGCTTTAACTATTATTCTAATAACAACACAAAGGAAAAAACAATGACCGATATTGCACATTCTGCGTTTGTAGCATTTTACCTATACTTAATTATGATGTTAGTTCAGTGGGCCGTTGCGACGTTTAGTAAGGCTAAACAACCTGGTGCAGTGCCAGGGAAAATTGATAAAGAGCTATCTCATGGGAGCTTTATATTTAGAGCGCATCGTACTTTTCATAACACATTAGAAAACAGTGCACTATTTATAGGAACGGTTTTATTTGCTTTTGTGATGAATTACCACAGCTCGGTATTTGCAATATGTATATGGGTATATGTGATTGCACGCTTAATTCATATGGCACTGTATTACGCAATCGCCACCGAGAAAAACCCCAGCCCGCGTAGTTACTTCTTTTTAATCAGTGTGATTGCAAACATTGTGATGTTAGTGCTATTGGGACTGCGATTAGCAAGCTAATTAAATGGTTAAAGCGAAAAGCAAATTGGCTTTTCGCTTTAAAAAATATTTATACTATCGGCAACCAGTACTATTAAAGTCAACCACTAGACTTGCGCCCTCACTGTTTCCAGAGACTTTTAGGTACCCCCAAAATTGCTCCTGATCACGAATGAAAATACACTCGTTATTCGCACTATTGGCAGAGTTTGCAATCTCGTTACTACCATTTGGCCAAGTACTATTCGAGTAACTTAAGTCAATATTACCGCTACCATTTGCTGATGTTATTGAAATACCTGACTGACTATTTACATCTGCAATGGCAAACCACATTGGACCACTGTTACTTAAACATATGACTTCACCATCTTTAAGGCGGCCTTTACTTTGCCCTGATGACGTTGCACATGCATCAGGCAGTGAACTACGCGTTTCTTTATATGATGCAGTGAGCTTTACATTATCATAGTTATTATAACCGTTTACCATTACATGATAGTTTCCTACGTGGGCAGGATTGAAAATACATTGTTCGTTATTTCCTTCAAGGTATGGGCGACAGTCATAGCGAGATAAGGTTGGCTCTGAGTTATAACTGACGTATAAATCAGCATCCCCTGAGCCATCATTTAGACTAAATGCTAATTCGCTAGCGCCAAAAGGGACGTCAAAATTAAACTGTAACTGGGTGTTTTGCTTTTGAGAAATAAAAAGGGGTTGACCATTTATGAGCGTTTGTTTATTGCCTTGAGTATTTTCAGTTACGGTTGCGATAATTGTTTTCATATCAATGTCGCCATCGTTATCAGTGACGGTTAATGATACGGTATATTGACCTGACTGCGTGTAAGTATGTATTGGATTGGCATCTGTGCTGCTAATACCGTCGCCAAAGAGCCAAGTATAACTTACGATATTTCCGTCGCTATCGTTACTACCAACACTTGAGAACGTAATAGGGGTATTTTCTAGGCCCGAATATGGGCCATTTATATTGGCACTCGGTGCAATATTTAACGGCGAACCATATACCAACTGATCGCACCATTGCACAAATTCATTTTCATAGTTATTAGCCCAATGTTGGGTTTTATTTTTGTACGCACGCCAATTTCCTTGACGTGTGTCCGTGAGCATAGCGTTGAGTTGTTGTTTGTAGCGCTCAAACATAAAGCGTACCCCTAAATAGCCCCAACGATAAATTCTATCTTGATCAAAACCATCGTAGTTAGTGGCAAATATTTGCTGCAGGGTAAAGCGCTGTCCATTTTTAATGGTATTTATTGCCGCTTCATTATCATTTTGATTCGCGATGTATTCTGCGACCCCCTCAGACCACCATACAATGTCTTCGGTTGGTGAGTTGAAGTTACCATATAAGTTAAAACGACCGTCTAAGTAATGAACATATTCATGCTCTAAATTCCATACAAAATGCTCCGCTTTTGCATAGCTTGCTTCATAAGCTACAAAGTTGGCTTCGTTATCAGTATCAGAAGGATCGCCCTCTAAATACATTCCGCCATTATTAGTATTAATACCAAAAATGGCTTTGGCATACTTGCTATAGTCGTCACTACTATCAAAAATATTTACGTATAAAAAACGGTTATAATCATTCGCGACAGGCATATTTTCTGTGGCTAATTTAGTATGAAATAACCCTTCTTCAGCCTGCATTGCATCACATGCTGCAGCGTGTTGAGCTGCTGTCATCGCCTGTGAACGGATTTTTATGGTGTTGCTACAATTATATTGCTGGGAAAGTACTTGTTGAGTGAGTGTATCTACAAAATTACAAACACCAAACTTACTGCAATCAGTGTAATAATTTACAATGTCTGCAGCGCCAAGCCACACGGCATCACCATAGCCATAACTTTGATAGGTATTAAAAATATTAGTTAAGCCTGCGTCTACATCAGGTTGAATACTTGCATTAGAATATTTTTTAAGGCGCGCAAGCTCACTTGCTGCATTTACTATTAAAAACTCTCCGTCAGATCCAATTAACCATTGTTTTTGCGTAAACTCACTTAATTTTATTGCTAAAGCTTTATCGTTTGCTATTAACGTTACAAATTCTCCATTCCACTGCCCGCGATATAGCAACGTAAAAATTCCATTAACTGCATTACGCATATTCCAACTGCTCGCATAACTTTTATCAAAACGCGTTAGCCATTGCTTAACAACTTCAAGATAACGATGTTGTTGTTCAGCACTATCCATTGTAATAATGACTTCTGACAGTGTTTTACCATGGTCATCGTTGTTATCATAAAAATGTTGATTGTTTACAAAGGCATCAATGGCATCTGCAACGCTAGGTGTTACCAATGCAGGAAAGTCGATAGAGTCATTATAAAACTCTGCATAAAAGCCGGTTCGCAAATATAAAAATAAAGCTTCGATCTGCTCATTGCCACCACCAGTGTAACTTTGTGAAAGTGAGTTAGCATGGTTAGCTACAGCAATCATATTATCGGTGGTAAAAATCTGTGGTTGAAGATCGGTTGCAGCGAATAACTCGTTGATACACCGTGTACCTTGGCGCTTTACTTCGTCAATAATCGTAATGGGATTTGCAACAGCAAGGGCATTCAAATCACAATTAACGGCCATTACCTGGCTTAACATTCTCTTCGTTCTAATATGTTGCTGTATTGGCGTTTGTTGAGGTAGCTGTTGCGGCTTTTTTTGTGATTGTGCCACAGGTGCATTGCTATTACTGTATTGGTTTACGCCGTGATGCATGACGCGCTCTACAATAGCAGGCTGCGGTTTAAACGTTCGTTCTTGCTGGGAATGTGCAGTTGCAAAGCTGGTGATACCTAATAGCGGTAAGGCCAAAATAAATGTATATATTTTCATAACTTTCCTTTGATAATGATTATCTCAACCTGTAGTACACAATTGAGGTACAGGGTTGTATCATTTTTCTCCCCATGCAATCAATAAGTTTTGCTTTTAGTTTTAAAATTAATACTTTAGTTTGTTAGGTGTTAAGCTTTGGAGGCAATGAAGTCGCATTAGATGCGAAGCACTTGTAGACTTAAATATATAAGTAGACTCATAATATTTTTAACTCAGTATCTATTGTCTTTAGTGAGCAAGGGCTTATTAAACGGGTGAGTTTTGTTGATTTATATAAAGTTATTTGAAGAGATGACTAAATTAATATTCATTAATGGCGTTTTATTTAAAGCGAATCTGATAGTGAATTCATAATATCACTTTAAAATACGATGCGCGTCTGAGGGGAATTCGGTCCGCGCAATTATTCCTTGGTTTATTGAGTTAGCTTGATTTTTCGGGTCACAATAAAACACATTAATGAGCCTAATGTAACTAACACAACGCCTTGCCAGAATACGCTGGTGAGCGATATTGATAAGTAAATAGAGGCAAATAGTGTTGATAACACAGGAATAAAGTAAGACAAGGTGCCTAACAACACTAGGTTACCGCCAATGATTGCTTGGTTCCATAGTGCGTAACCTCCACCAATAACAATACCTGCTAATACTAAGGTCAAGCTAGAATATAGGCTAAACTCAAAGCTGGGTTCATTACTCAGTCCGTAACTTATCCATAAAGAGATTGCCGTGACTGCAAAAAATACACTAATGGCATTTTTACCCTCGCTAAGTTTAACCGTTACACTGCAATACACAGCCCAAATAAACGCCGCTGCAAATGCCATGGAGTAGGTTACTGGATTGTCACTAATATTAGCGGTTAATACTTCCACAGATAAACCACTATTACCTGCAATGCACCATGCAACGCCTAAAAACGCAATCAGTATGCTCGGGTAGACTAATACGCTTACTTTAATGCGGTTAACAATAATCGATAACAAAATAGTTAACGCTGGCCAAAGGTAGTTAATAATCGCCATTTCCAACGCTTGCTGGCGACTATTTGCAAAGCCAAGCGATAAAGCCAAACACATTTCGTAAATCACAAATAAGCTGCCACCAAAGACTAAATAGCGCTTTGGATAATTGTTTAGCTTTGGTACACCCATGACAAGCATTAAAAAAATCGCACTGACGCTATAAATTAAAGCGGCACCGCCAATTGGGCTAAATAACTCCGATAAATCACGAACAAAAGCAGTTAAACTGCTCCAAAGTAAAATAGCGAGCACCCCATAGAGGGTGTATTTATGTTTAATTAAAAAAGACATGGAGAGCTACTTAATGAAAAACAAAAGTAACACTTTAATATATATCAAGGGGTAGGGCATTAGTTTTACTAACTTTTAGTCTGATAGGTAGTAGCAGCATGTAGGGTCTTTTTAATCGTGGCGCGAGGTTTGTAACCTCGTGAGCAGTTGATAACTGCTCATGCGTTATTCTACTGGCTTACATCCATGTAAGAATAAGTAAGTCCGAGCAAAGTTTTCGCGTCTTGCTAACGCTCCTTACCTACATTCAGTGGGCAACAAAGAGTAAATCCACCCTAGGGAAGAGCTCATGGGCAGCGCCTGTTTGGCATTGATGCAGCGTTATTGCCTAAATGCCAAACAGATTACTACAAATCTAACCTTAAAAGACCAACAGTCCCTAGTTAAATAATTTAAATAGCATCCACAAATATAGAAGGGTTATTTATTCAATATTTACCTGAACGCTGCTTACTTGATTATCGTAGGTCGCTGAAACAATAAAACTACCAGCGCTATTCGTTTTACTGGTTAATCTATAAACCGCATTCTCTGTACCTGCGCTAATTAATTTTGTAGTTACCAAACTGCTTCCATTAATGCTCCAATCAGCAAATTCAGTTACATTCACACTTGAAGTTTCATCACTGCCATTAGCCGTCAGTGTGAGATTAATTGAACCAAGAGGGGTCATAGTTGATACTGAACTGCCATCATTTATTTGAAGATCATTTAAATCATCAGAACCATCGACTGTTACTGTAATGATTTTCTGCTTGTTGCCACAGCTGCCAATTAATTGAGTTTCACCAGACTTGAGAGCAACAAGCGTTCCTTTGTTTTCGCCTTCATCTGTTATACCAATATAACGGGTTCCTACTTGCGACCAAGTAATAGTGTCATTAATAGTCTTAGCTTCTTGAGCTACCAAAGAGGCAATTGCACTAACTTGAATACGATCGCCAATATTAAGATTGATCTCTTCAGTTGGCTCATCATTAACTAAAATATCGATAGACTCTAAATTTTTAGGATCTGCTTTCACTGTCAGCTTACCAAGAACATTGTCTATTTTAGCTGTAATAGTTGTATCTTCAACATCAGGAGCGGATGTAAACAATAAGCCGTCAGAGTTGATTGTTGCAGTACTGCCGTTATCAACAGCAAAACTTAAACCTCTAATGGTATTTAAAGATGTATATCCATCAGCATAGGTAAGATCGGCTGATAATTGCGCAGGTATACATGTATTAATGTAATCAATGTTAGAAGCGGCTGTTTTTAAGTTAATTTCAGTTACTGCGACATCACTTACTGAAACCTCACCTTCACCTGAGATATCATTGATGGTAGTTCCTGTGATAGATACAGCCCCTTGGTTTGCTGTAGTACTCGAAACCGCATTTACAACACCATTGCTATTTACAGTTGCAATAGTCGGATCGTTAGACTCCCAGGTTAACTCACTAGTAATGTCGCGCTTGTCACCATTACTATCTATACCCGTAGCACTTAATTGTAATGTCTCACCTGGCTTTAAGCGTTGTTGATCTCCAACTATCTTAACAGATTCAATAATGGTGCCTTCAGAACGAAGTTTGTCTAACTGTATTGCTTTTGCAAGATCCGTTGCATCACTTTCAGAACCGCAACCCGTAATGCTGATAATAAATAATGCGGTTACAGATAATTTAAAAAAACTGTGTGTATTAATCATATTTCTATTGCTTCCTTTCATACATTACTAAAAGTGATAAACAAAGCCTAAGGTATAACCTGTTATTTCGATATCATCACCTTTGAAAAGGGATTGATAACCAAGTCTTATTTGAGTGTTTTCTAAATAAGGAATTTGCTGGTGCATTGCGACTCCCCAAGAAAAACCATCATATTTATAATCACCATTTATTGATGTGGAAGGGTTAGACACAACAACTTGATTTTTTGCATAACCCAATGAAACGTCCAGACCAAAGCCATTGACTACATCAGATTGCATAACAAAATAAAGGGCTAAGCTTTTGTCTAAATTTAACTCTGTATTATAAATATTATCACTTGTATTTGATGCTAGGTAATGCGCTTCAAAAGCCATGTTATTGTTACTAATACCAGCACGTATTAATGCACCTTTAGGGGTCGCGTTTTCATTACTTATTTCGATATCACTCATCATGTAGTCAACACCAATATAAGGGGTATCTGCAAAACTATTGAATGATGCGGTAAGTAAAAGTAGTGTAAAAATTTTTTCCATAAATCTTAACTTATAGTCCATCGGTATTTTGGGTACAAATAGTATTAAATCGCCTTGCATTAATCAAGCTGAGCAGTTTACTTAATATATAATTAGCGGTTAATTATACTTTTTCGAATACATTATAATTATTCAAAATGTTATCAAGATAAGAATTTAATTAAGTGTGTAAGGCATCTTAAGTAGCACCTTACACATTAGCGTTTATTCAATACCAATAAAGCCGCCGGTTTGATGTGCCCACAGTGCAGCATAAATGCCGCCTTTGGTAATTAATTCATCGTGACTGCCTTGCTCTACAACGCCACCTTCATCAAGCACAATAAGCCTGTCCATTTGTGCAATGGTTGATAATCGGTGTGCAATAGCAATGACTGTTTTACCTGCCATTAAATCATCTAAGCTGGCTTGAATAGCCGCTTCTACCTCTGAGTCTAAAGCGCTGGTAGCTTCATCAAGTATAAGAATAGGCGCGTTTTTGAGTAACACCCGAGCAATAGCAATCCGCTGGCGTTGCCCGCCCGAGAGGGTTACCCCTCGTTCGCCCACTTGTGCATCAAAGCCTTTATTGCCTTTGCTGTCTTCTAAATCGTTTATAAAATCGAGCGCTTTGGCTTGTTTGGTCGCATCGAGCATTTCGGCTTCTGTGGCATCGGGTCTGCCGTATAAAATGTTATCTTTTACTGAGCGATGTAGTAGGGATGTATCTTGGGTAACCATAGCAATATAACGGCGCAGACTTTCTTGGCTAACATCGGTTATATTTTGACCGTCAATACTAATACTACCCCTGTCTGTATCGTAAAAACGTAGCAACAAGTTAACTAATGTGGATTTACCCGCGCCAGAGCGACCCACTAAGCCAATTTTTTCGCCCGGTTTAATATTTAAGTTTAAACCGTTAATTACTGGACCTCGGTTATTTTCATTAGCGGCTTTACCATAATTAAAGTGTACATTGTTAAAGTCGATTGCCCCTTGAGTTACTTTTAAGCTATCGGCTTTTGGCTTGTCATCAACCGCAATCGGGTTTGAAAGGGTGCGCATGCCATCGGCTACGGTACCAATGTTTTCAAATAAGCTGCTAATTTCCCACATGATCCATTGGGCCATGCCATTAAGCCTTAACGACAAACTCAATGCTACTGCAATAGCCCCCGCACTAATGGCACTTAACGACCATAAATACAAAGACACCGCTGCCACCGAAAATACCAGTAAATAGTTCAAGCTTTGAATAACCACATTAAGGCTGGTTACCAAACGCATTTGTTTATATACAGGCTGTAAAAATACGTCCATGCTTTGTTTAGCATATTGCTCTTCGCGTTGGGTGTAAGAAAACAGCTTAATGGTTGAAATATTGGTGTAGCTATCAACAATACGGCCGGTCATTTCTGAGCGTGCGTCAGCTTGTGAGCTTGCAATGCTTTTTAACCGTGGTACAAAGTAAATTTGCACGCAAATATATAATGCTAACCACACTAATAATGGCAGCATTAAGCGCCAATCTGAGGCGGCTACTAAAAACACCATTGAGCCAAAATAAACGGCAATATACATCAATACATCAAGTAACTTAGTGACTGACTCACGCACGGCCAATGAGGTTTGAAGTACTTTAGTGGCTATTCTTCCGGCAAATTCATTTTGATAAAAGCTAACACTTTGGCGTAATAAATAACGGTGCGCTAACCAACGAATCGACATCGGATAGTTACCCAACAGTGCTTGATGTAAAATAGCCGACCTGAAAAAGACTATCATGGGCATCACGACCAAGAGCATTAACCCCATCTTTATTAATTCGGATTGTTGCTGTGAAAACAGCTCTTCAGGGGTGTACTCACCTAGCCAGTCAACCAGTTGCCCCATGTAACTAAATAAAGACACTTCTAAAATAGCTAATAATGCGGCACTGAGCGACATAAGCACTAACGACAGCTCCATGCCTTTGGTGTAATGGCGGCAAAAGGCAAATAAGGTATTAGGAGGCTGAGATGGAGAACGCTCCGGAAACGGTTTAGTCATCCGTTCAAATAATCGATACATATTAGAAGCTTATTAAGTATTTATAGAGATGTCCCACTATACCATTGTAAAATACAAAGGCGCAGTGGGAATGAGATGTTTAAGTGTTATCTTAAGTTGAGTTAACGCTTTAAAGTTTTGTGTGACCGGTTTTATTTTTTACCAGCCAGTAAGATATACCTAAGGCTATTGTTACCAATGCAAGGCCAACAATTTGCTCTGAGGTCACTAATTTTAAATCTAAAACAATAATTTTACGTGCCACAGCCATTAGTGCGGTGGCAATAACCAGTTCAACCGGCAGTGAGCTTGAACCTAAATATAAACGAATGTTGGTAAATATTTCTACTGCTATAAGCACCACCATAAAAGCACCAAAGGTTTGTAGAATGTCTTCAATGTTTAATAAAAAGTAAGGGGGAGAGCTCAATCGCATATATAAAACATATACTACATCAGCAATACTCCAAAAAATAACCAACACCATGAGTACCGCTAATATTTTAATAGCAAAGCGAATCGCATGATGTAAATACTGCATAAGGGGATCAACATGATCCTCAGGTAATTCTTCGTGTTTCTTCATATTTTTACAGCACCTTATTATTTTAAACAGGGTATATAAAATGATAGCTGATTAATCGTGCTTCTCTCCTTAGTATACGTACAAATCAGTATAAGTGATTATTTTTATTAAACTAGCGTACTTATTAGTTGCAAATGAACTAAGCCGAGCAAGCTAGCTAATGTTAATTAAATGTAATTTAACCTGAGGTTTTTAACGTCTATCTCAAAAGCATTGCTGTATAACTGCAGAGCTGTCATTTTAAAAACATCAACAATGAGGATTAAACTGCTATGTCAATTTCACCTTTAAAGTTAGTTACTCGGCTTATTAAGTATAGTGCGGTTGCATCTGTTTGTAGCGCACCATTTTATAGTGTGGCAGCACAAACCACACAACAAGCATCATTGCACAATATTGCAGGGCAAATTTCAGCGCAGCGTATTGGAGATGATATTCAAACGTTGGTGGATTTTGGGACTCGCCATACTCTATCTGAAACTAAATCGGATACTCGTGGTATTGGCGCGGCAAGGCGTTGGATAAAAAAAGAATTTGAAGCAATTTCTGCACAGTGTGGTGGCTGTTTAGAAATACTAGAAGTAAAGCAAACCATTTCGGGAGAAAAGCGTATTCCTAACCCTGTAGAAGTGGTTAATATAATTGCGATTCAGCGCGGTAATACCGATCCTAACCGTATGGTGATTATGTCGGGAGATATAGACTCGCGGGTTAGTGATGTTATGGACTTTACTAGCGATTCACCGGGGGCAAACGATAATGCATCAGGGGTTGCCGGTGTTATTGAAGCTGCACGGGTGTTATCGCAATATACATTTAATGGCTCAGTGGTATACGCCGCACTCTCAGGTGAAGAGCAAGGTTTATTTGGTGGTAAAATTTTAACTGCTTACGCACAAAAAAATAACTGGCAGGTTCATGGTGTTTTAAATAACGACATGATTGGCAATATTAACGGCATTAATGGCGTAACCGATAACACAACTGCACGTATTTTTTCTGAAGGCACGCGCGTCGTTGAAACTAAAGAACAAGCCCGCACTCGTCGTTTTACCGGCGGTGAAGTTGACTCAGCGAGCCGTAATTTAGCACGTTACATAGACACCATTGCTGATAAATATATTGAAAACTTAGATACCATGCTGGTATACAGGCTCGACCGTTTTGCTCGAGGCGGGCATCACCGTCCGTTTAATGATGCGGGTTTTGCGGCTGTTCGCATTATGGAAACCAACGAGCATTATGACCGTCAACATCAAGACCTGCGCACCGAAAATGGGGTTGTGTACGGTGATACTATTGATGGGGTTGATTTTGATTACGCCGCAAAGCTAACTTCATTAAATGCGGTTAGTCTTGCGTCAATGGCATGGGCTCCTGCGCCACCAAAAGGGGTGAAAATTAGTGGTGCTGTACGCGCCAGTACCACACTTACTTGGCAGCCAACAGAAGATGAAAATGTAGCGGGCTACCGTATATACTGGCGCTACACCAGTGAGCCACAATGGCAATACAGTCAATGGGTTGATAAGGTCAGTGAATTTACACTAAAAAATGTGGTTATTGATAACTACTATTTTGGGGTTGCTAGCGTGAATCAACAGGGTATTGAGTCGCCAGTGGTATTCCCAGGTGCTGTAGGCTCGTTTGATCACAATATAAAGTAAGTGTACTTTGCTTGAAAATTCAGCAAACAGCTGCAAATAAGGTGTTAAGCACGCTATTTATGCTTGCGCCTTATTTGTTATGCCCTTAAAGTGTAAACAAAGAAGTAAAAAGGTTATTAAAATGCAGCAACAAGAACAACAACCATTAACACCAGAGCAGCAAGCTGAACTTCAGCAACAAGAAATTAAATGGCAGCGCGAGTGTTTTCAAAATGCACAACAACATTTAGCTGAAAAAGGCATTATGCCTAAAACCTTGCTTGAAAAAGAAAGTCGTTTTTTAGCGCCTTTATGTGCGCTTTGGAAATTTAAAGCGCAAAACGGTAAGAGTTACTGGGTGATCACAGGTCGTTTACCAACCGATCACGCTGAAGCGTCTGCAGCAAAAGATGCACGTGATGCCATGCGTTATTTTTCATTGCAGTGGCAGTTAAAGGCCGACCAAATTATTACAGCGGGTGCACGAGATAAAACCCAAGCCGACTTTGCAAACTTACTTATAAATCGTGCTCACGGCTTATATGAAATGCATGAAAATGAGCAGCTTTGGGCAAAAGAACCAGCTTAAAAATAAACGTAATTACCCTTTAAAAAACCTAACTTAGTTACCTAAGTTAGGTTTTTTTCAGCTATCGCCATGCAAGAAGCTTAATACGCGCTATCTACTCGCACTGTGTTATTGGTTAAGTAGATTAGGCGAACATTATCCCCTTGATGAAAACGCATAGCGGGATCGCTGTCTTGTAGCACCATAAATTGCTCACCACTTTCTACTTGTATCAGTAATTCAACCAGCCGTGTATGTTCATAGCGCTGTGTTTGCTGCTGATTATGGGCAACGTTACCACCAATCACCGATCCTAAAATAGTCGCTACAGTACGACCACTGCCGCCGCCAAACTGGTTACCAATAACGCCGCCTATTAAGGCACCGCCAAAGGTTTTCCAGCCGTTACTTTTGTCTTGTACTAATTGTTGCTCAGTAATAGTGCGCACCGACTTTACTTTACCAAATAGTACTTGCTGTACAGGAACGGCTTTATTTCGTTCGTACTTGGCAAACGTTGGGGCACTTACTACTAATAAAGCGCATAAAATTAAGCTAAGCGTTTTCATAATTCGCTCCTGTTATTACCAACCAAACGTTGATTTTTCACGCGTTTTACGAATTTCAGTTTCGTCAGCCCATTCAACAAGACCGCTTTGCATATCCATTAAACGCATTGTAAATTTGTAGTACACATCGGCTTTATCTGCATTAGATTTAACAATGCTTGATAGGTTACCGTACAGCATATATTGCGCACCAATTTGCTTACCAAAAGCCACCGCAGTACTTGGATTGACTAGGGCGTCTTCGTTTTGAAATGTAATTTGCTCACGAACCGCCTCTACACGGGTCATATCAACAAATCTAAATTTGCCGCTACGCAGTAATTGAGTAGAGATTGAGTCGGTGATTGATTCTGTATCTATGTGTTCACTGGTTTTATTTTTAATACGCTCTACAAATACCACAGGGCGTGTATTGGCGGTCATAGTACCAACCACAGGCGAACTAAGCAGAGAGTCGGTCATTTGCGAGGCAACTTTTTGTAAGTCAGTAGAGCCAAAGTTTATATCTGTGGTTTCTACGGCTTGGGCATCACCATAGCTGACAACAGCTTTGTTGGCACAGCCTGCAAGTGTCAGTGCCGCTAAGCCTAAAATTGCATAACTAGACAGTGATTTAAATTGTTTATTGATCATCATGATTTCCTTTAATCTTTAAATTCTTGTGCGTCGGTTGATACTTCTCTTACCGCTAATGAGAAGGTAACGGCATTAGAGCTAGGTGCTAGTCCTGCAAGCTGAGTTTTAGCAAAGCCAAATAATGTTAGGGCTTGCCACGGTGAGTGATTGCCTTTAATAACAAAGCCATCTTTATCAAACCAGTTAAATTGATACTGTAAGTATTGCGACTTTTTATAGGTACTCGCTAAAGTAACTACCACGTCGGTAAGGTTATTTGTTTGACGCGTTTTTACATCACTGATTAAAAGCTTTTTAGCTAATTGTGGGTTATTAACATTGAGCTGCTCTTTATAAGCGTTGGCAGTTTGCTCAACCCCAATACCTGAGGTTACAGGTCGGCTGCTACATGCGCTAAGCATAAACAGCGCAATAACGGGAAGTATGTATTTCATGATGGCTCCTAAAGTTGCACTACATGGGAGTTAAAATAGTTATTAACAGAGGTTAGGTAGATTAACGTTAACCCTTGCTTACTAACGGTAAAATTTATTGGCGGTTGTGAGCCAACGTTTAAAGTATGCTCGCCTGCTTTCACTGCACTGCGGACAAGGCTGATCTGATTAGGCAGGGTAAGCCAACTGCGCGTATCTGCTTGCTCAGATGCAAGGTTATACAAGTTTGCCAAAATGTTTCCTACATCACCGGCACTGCGCGCAAGCTCTGCACGCATTTTTTCTTTAGCGACAAGGCGTAATATTTGCCTTGAAACACGACCAGCTACTTGCTGTTCTAACGTTTTAGCAGCGAGTGCCTCTAAATGTACTAAAGGGCTTAATGCTAAATTTTGGTCATCAACTTTTAAATTATTAACGGCACTGCTGTAGGCATTATTAATATAAACTGGCATTGCTAGGCTATAAAAGCGGGCATCCCCCTGCGAAGTATAAATGGGCAATCGCAATTTAAACTCGTGCTGTTTTGGTATAAGGCCTTGTTCAAATAATATAACTACTTCGCCTTGATTTTTATCTATGGCGTTTACTTCACCAAACTGTCGCTTAAATTGCTGGTAGTCATCTGCAAAACCTTGCTGCTTAGCAAGGCGCAATATATCTTGCTGTAAATACGGATTGTTAGGTCGTATTTCGAGCGCTTTTTTATAGTCAATGTAGGCATCATCGCCTTGCTTTGCTTTTTCATATAACAACCCGGATAAGTAAAACGTGTACGCATTTTGAAAGCCATTTTTTACCGAGCGAGTTAAATTATCCATGTCTGGGTAGTGTTGCTGTGCTTGGGCAATGGCATTATCAAATTCGCTTTGATTATCAAGTAGTGCATCAACTTGTACTTTATTAGCGCGGCGTATTTCAACTAACGCGCTCTCAATATCGCGCTTATAAACATAATTAAGTGCTTTGTAGCTATGCAACATACTCATTTCGTAAGCAGGTGGGATATAACCTATAGCTGAGTCGTTGGTTAACAGCGCATTGCTTTGCTCAAGCCCTGCACTTACTTGTATTTTGGCTGCTTGGCGTTTAGCTTGCATTTGTTGATAGACAGTTTCAAAATATGTTTGCGCACTGTCTGGATTATTAGCTAAATCAGCAATACGCCCTTGCTCTAATTGGTTCAGTAAATAATTACTGTGGGCTTTACTGTTGGTTTTTATAAGGGTGCGTGCATTTTCAATATTATTATTGCTAATAGCTTGCCTAACAGGGGTGGTGTTTGTGGCATAATCATTAAACAAGTCGTTAAAGCCAATAGTGCTGCAACCACTTACAATAAAGCAAAAACTGAAAATTAAAATGTGACGCACACGCACTCCTTTTATCTATTTTATAAGGTTAACACATGGCTTATAAATGTAGGTGTGAAAGATTGTAAAAAAGCGTAGTGTATAAACATTAAAGCTTTATCATTAAAAAATAACCATTTTAACGTTTACAACAATGGACGCTAATTTAATCCGTATATATAAATACGGTACATATTTATCAATACGTTAGGAATTTATTTGAAAGCCACTCTGTTTACTATTATCGCGTTAGTTGCCTTTGCTGCCAATTCGTTATTGTGTCGCTTAGCATTAGCTCAAGGTTATATTGATGCGTGGAATTTCACTGTTATACGGCTTCTCAGCGGGGCAGTGTGTTTGACCATTATTATGCTGCTCTATACAAAGCAGTTAAATAAAAATGCACAATTAAGTGGTTCTGTTATTAACGATACCGGAAGCTGGCGAAGCAGTGTGAGCTTGCTGATATACGCGCTGTGTTTTTCTATAGCTTATATAGAGTTAGATACCGGTATGGGCGCGCTTATTTTATTCTCCGCGGTGCAATTTACCATGATTGGCTGGGGCATCTATAAGCAAGAGCGCTTAACCGCTGTGCAATGGCTTGCATTTATTGTGGCGTTTGCGGCTTTTGTTTACTTAATGCTGCCTTCGCAAACAGCGCCACCGGTAATGGCGGCAGTATTAATGAGCATAAGTGGCGTGGCATGGGGAATATACAGTATTCGTGGCAAGGCGTGTGTGTCACCACTTAGAGCCACCACTTGTAACTTTATTCGCAGCTTATTAGTGCTACCTGTTTTAATAGTAGTGGGTATGAGCCAACTTAAAAATATTCGTATGGAAGGGGTGTTACTTGCCATTGGCTCAGGTGCGATAGCATCGGGTGTTGGTTACAGTATTTGGTATGTGGCTATGCCATTATTAAAAAGCACGCATGCAGCTATAGTGCAGTTATGCGTGCCCGTTTTGGCAGCTATTGCAGGAGCGGTGTTTTTATCAGAAACCTTAACTGTGCAATTTATGCTCCCGAGCAGTATTATTTTACTAGCGGTATTGGTTTTTACGTTAAATAAAAAAACTAACTAACACTGCTTAGCTGGTGGACTCACATTGAGCACAAAGCGTTCATACAAAGCAGGTAAGTGGGTTAAAATAGCGTCTTTACCTAATAAATCACTCTCTTTAATGCAGTTGTGTAATACCTCAACTGACAGGTGCCTCATAAGCTGCTCTGACTGCGAAATATGGCTAATATGCCAAAGTTCTGGGGCAACACCGCCTAAATCGTGCTGATAAGGCCGATAAAATCCAAATTCTGCCAGGTGGATGTCTAGCCATTGACTCAGTTCGGCAAAAGGTCCGCCATGCTGATATTCATCGGGGGTTAGTTGCAACTCATAATCGTCACTCACTGCGCCTTTATCAAAAATATCTAAGTCAGTGCCTAAATGATGGCGACTTGCCCCTGGCAGTGCAGAGTACAGCATTATGGCGGTACATTTTTCAATATCACTCAGTGAATTTAGTTCAACGGCTTGTTGCGCTTTATTTAACACCACGCGCTTATTTGAAAATTTAGCATTCCAAATAGCTGATTGACGATTAAAATCTCGAAAACTTGATGCAATACATAAATCAAAGCCAGCGGATGCGGCCGCTGATTGCAGTGCAACAAAGTCGTTGACAATATTGGCATGCAAATAATGGTTTTGTATGGCGACTAGGTGTGCATCACTTTGTCCGGTGATGCATTGTATGAGTTCTTTATTTGCAGTCATTAAGTTAACAGTTGTTCTAATATTTGCTCGTAAATATCTGCCAGCGCGATCAGGTCATCTGTGCTAACACACTCATCAACTTTATGAATTGTGGCGTTACGTGGCCCCAGCTCGATTACTTTAGCGCCGGTTTGAGCAATAAAGCGGCCATCTGATGTCCCACCTGTTGTTTCTAAATTAGTGGTTAAGCCAGTTACTGATTTAATGGCAGCGACGGTAGCATCAACTAACGGACCGTGATCGGTTAAAAACGGTAGGCCATTTACAATCCAATTTAGTTCGTAATTCAAATTATGTTTTTGTAAAATCGCGTTCACTTTTTGTTGCAGCTGCTGATGAGTAACTTCGGTGCTAAACCTAAAGTTAAATTGTACTTCAAGCTCACCGGGGATCACATTACCAGCACCTGTGCCACCATTAATGTTAGAGATTTGAAAGCTGGTGGCTGGGAAAAAGTCATTACCCATATCCCACACAGTTTGGCTTAATTCGGTTAAAGCTGGCGTGGCTAAATGAATTGGGTTTTGTGCTAAATGTGGGTAAGCTACATGACCTTGCACGCCTTTAATAGTTAAAAAACCAGTTAGAGAACCACGACGACCATTTTTAACCACATCACCGAGTACATCGCGCGATGAAGGCTCACCAACAAGACACATATCAATTTTTTCACCGCGCTTTTCTAAAGTATCTATTACGCGGGTAGTGCCGTTGATAAAAGGGCCTTCTTCATCTGAGGTAATTAAAAACGAGATAGAGCCTTTATGATCTGGGTGCTTAGATACAAAGCGCTCTGTGGCTACAACCATAGCTGCCAGTGAGCCTTTCATGTCGGCTGCGCCACGGCCATGTAATAAACCGTCTTCAATTAGGCCTGCAAAAGGCGGGTGCTGCCAATTTTTTTCAGGCCCAGTGGGCACTACATCAGTATGACCGGCAAAACAAAAATGGGGCGATTGGGTCCCTTTACGTGCCCATGTGTTTAGAGTATCGGTAAAAAATAGCGATTCAATATCAAAGCCAATAGCGCTTAGACGTTCATTCATCATATGTTGGCACCCAGCATCTTCAGGTGTAACCGACTCTCGCTGAATTAAGGCTTGGGCTAGGGTAATTACTGGATGGGTCATTATTTAAAAATCTCATCGTATTGGGCTGCTTTAAAGCCTAAGTGGTACTGCCCGTTATTAACAAGTACAGGGCGTTTTATCATTGCAGGTTGTTCAACCAATATATCGATAGCAGTTTGCTTAGTTAAGCTTTGCTTTTGCTCATCCGAAAGTGCTCTGTAGGTTGTGCCACGTTTATTAACAAGTTGTTCCCAGTCAATATGCTCTGCAAAATCGCTAACCATATTATGATTAACGCCATCTTTACGATAGTCATGGAAAGTGAATGCGATGTCATTATCGCTTAGGTATTTTTTTGCTTTTTTGATTGTGTCGCAGTTGCTAATGCCATAGAGAGTGATCATAAACCTACTTCTTTTTGATAATAGTTAATAAGGTATCTACACCAGCATTGACCTGCGGGTGAGAATAATGAAAGGTGCCTAAGTCGTGGCCATTGAGTATGATAAGGCTAGCTAAAATAGGCGCATCGAGTTCACGCAAATCAAAGTAAGCGAGGCGCTGTCCTTTGATTATTTTACTGCCATTAAGCTGAGCAATATGAGTATGCGTGAGAGTTTGAGAATCAGGAACAGCTAAGTTTATTAATACTTTTAAACCATTTTTAGCTTTTAAAATAAACTCGCACCCACCGCTTTTAACTTGCAACAAAGTACCATTAAATGGCGCTAACACTTTATGGCTAGTTAAGCTGACCATGACTCCTGGTCCTAAAGTTCCAAAGCGAAAAAAAGCTTCAGGATGCGCGTCCATTTGCAAAACTTTACCACTGAATGGGCTGGTTATTTGTATTGCGCTTCGGCCAATTTTATTTTTAGTTAAATAGCTAACGTCTTCAGATTTCATCATTAATTAAGTTACCACGTTGTAGCCATCGGCTTTGAGAGCAGCCATCGCTTTGTTGACTGTTTGCTTTTTTACTAAGATATAGTCGGTGTCATAGGTTGAAATTGAAAAAATTGACACGCCAGCTCTTGCTAATACTCCTGAAATATTTGCCATAATTCCGGTTAACGAAAATCCTAATGGGCCAATTACTTCTAATGCTTGCCAATTCGATTCTGTATCTTGGCTATCAATTATAAAGTCATCAGGGCAAACAACCGAGAGTTCGTCGTGCGTTTTTGAAATAAAAAATAATGGTTGCTTTAACAGGGCAGGAGGGATGTCGGCATCAAGCGCTAAACTATGAATTGATAAAACAGTGCTGTGTAATTGTAGTGTTTGTTTTGACATAAAACCCATCCCTAGCAGCAAGATAATAGCTTTATAGTATAGAGTATTGAATCTAAGTTAAAGGCCCAAACTGAGCCGTTGTTAAAGTTTTTATTAATTAAAAAATAATTGTCCACAATTTCTGTGGATAAGCTTGGGGGTTGTAAGGTATAAATAGCCTAACCTATTAATAATTAATTAAAAATTGGCTAGGCTATAAAAGGGGCATGTTAGTCAAATGAGTTAATTAAGTGCCTCAGCTTGCGCTGCTTGAATGGCAGTTAAAGCAATGGTATACACTATGTCGTCAACTAATGCGCCACGGCTTAAGTCGTTAACTGGTTTACGCATCCCTTGCAACATCGGGCCGATACTGATCAAATCAGCGCTTCGCTGTACTGCTTTATAGGTGGTGTTGCCAGTATTTAAATCAGGGAATATAAACACCGTTGCTTTACCTGCAACAGGGCTGTTAGGTGCTTTTTTAATCGCTACACTTTCCATAATTGCCGCATCGTACTGTAGTGGTCCATCTATAATTAGATCAGGACGCTTTTGCTGGGCCAGTTTAGTTGCCGCTCGCACTTTTTCTACATCAGCACCACTGCCTGAATCACCCGTACTGTAACTTATCATGGCTACGCGAGGTTCAATACCAAATGCTGCTGCTGAGTCGGCAGATTGAATTGCAATATCAGCTAGTTGCTCGGCATTAGGATCGGGATTAATAGCGCAATCACCATAAACTAGAACCTGATCCGGTAATAGCATAAAGAACACAGATGACACTAATGATGAACCTGGCGCAGTTTTAATTA
Organism: Pseudoalteromonas sp. APC 3224; assembly: GCF_030407535.1. Classification (GTDB taxonomy): domain Bacteria; phylum Pseudomonadota; class Gammaproteobacteria; order Enterobacterales; family Alteromonadaceae; genus Pseudoalteromonas. Next base: position 30,263 of record NZ_JASDDF010000035.1, read on the forward strand.
ATTGTAACGGTGGGCGAATGGTATTGGCAGTGGTGTTTACCGCACCCGATACCAGACCATCGACTTTGCCTTGCTCTAGCATCATGGTGCCAAGTACGACGTGATCTTGTAGTTGCTCTTGGGCGACTACCTCGGTAAGACCTTTATTCTTACGGATTTCCACCATAGGTGCTACGTAGTCATTTATGATACTGCTTGGCTCAATTACAGTTACATGCTCGTTAAGCTCAATGCCTTGCTGCTCGGCTATACGCAATATTTCATCACGATCACCTAATAAAATTGTTTTAGCAATGCCACGCTGGCCACAAATAGCGGCTGCTTTAATGGTTCTAGGTTCGTTACCTTCAGGCAATACAATTGTTTTTTCGGCTTTACGAGCTTTTTCAGTCAATAAATACCTAAAGGCAGGAGGGGATAGTTTTCGGGTTTTCCCCACACTTTTAGCTAAGGTATCTAACCAATCAGAATCTATATACTCTGCGTTATGATCTTTTACCTTTTCAATGCGCTGTTCATCATCGCTTGGCACTTCTAGGTTAAAGTTATGCAGTAATAACGAGGTGCGCCAAGTGTCGCCTTCGGTTGCTAAAATAGGCAGCCCTGTTTGCATGGCTTGTTCGCACAGCGCCATGATGCGCGGCTCAGGCTCAAAGCCACCGGTGAGCAAAATAGCGCCTAGTTTAGTACCATTCATGGCAGACAAGCAGGCTGCAACCAATATATCTGAACGATCGCCTGGGGTGACCAATAACGCACCTGGGGTAAAATAATTTAGAATATTTGATACCGTACGGGCGCAAAAAGTAATGCGTCTTAGTCGACGATGCACCATGTCACCTTCGTTAATAATAGTGGCTTTTAAATAGGCACTTAAATCTTTAACGCGCGGCGCTACCAGCTCAAAATCCCACGGAATGGCACCAAGTAACATAAAAGGATTTTTTCTAAAAATAGGTAAAGAGGCCAGGCGGTTAAGCTCGTTATCCAGTGCTTCTGGCTTGTAAGTATCGACTAAATCAGCGCGAGCGCGACCTTCTTCATCTAGAGGGGCATTTACTTTATTGAAAATACAACCCAGCACACGAGGGTGATCTATGCCACCGTAATTTCCAGCAGCAATTTCAAGGCGATCTTCAATTTGGGTAATACTGTAATTCCCAGGGGTAAGCACAAATACGATATCGGCCCCTAAGGTTTGTGCAATTTCACGGTTTATGCGTCCTGCATAAGGTTGGCGACGAGTTGGCACCATTCCTTCGATTATAGCCACTTCGTCATCGTTGATCTTACTTTGAAAACGCTCAACAATTTCTTCTAATAAATCATCACCTTTACCATCACCAATCATTTGCTCTGCGTAATCGAGCGCAAACGGTGTTGGCGGCTTAATTGGTGAGCCTTGAGTGACAATTTGGGTAGATTTTTCAGGGCCAGTTTCACCTGCGCGTGGCTGGGCGATAGGTTTGAAAAAATTAACCTTAACCGTCTTTTGTTCAAGCGCTCTTACTAAACCAACTGATACTGAGGTTAAACCTACCCCTGTAGAGATAGGAACCAACATAATACGACGAGCCATATTATAACTCCTTGGTGATGTTTGCGGCGTCGAGTGCAATAACCCATTCTTCGTTGGTAGGCATAACCACCGCTTTGCTTGTTGAATTAGCAGCGCTAATTAATCCAGCTTGGCCAAACCGTGCATCAAGGTTTGCTTGAGGGTCTAAATTGATACCCAAAAATGCTAACTGTGTAAGTACTTTTTCGCGAATAATATCGGAATTCTCGCCAATCCCACCGGTAAAAATAAGCGCATCTAATTTTTGCAGCGGTACCATGTAGGCGGCTATTTGTTTTGCTAAGCGGTAGCAAAACATATTAAGTGCCAGCATGGCTTGCGAGTTGCCAGCAATGGCAGCCTCTTCAATAGTACGGCAATCGTTTGATAGCTCGCTTATTCCTAATAAGCCACTTTTTTGATTTAGCAGGTCATCAATTTGCTGTGCGGTGTAATCAAGTTGGGTCGTTAAAAAGTTAAATAGCCCTGGGTCAATGTCACCACAACGGGTACCCATAACAAGTCCTTCAAGCGGGGTTAAGCCCATGCTGGTATCGACACTTTTACCATTTTTGATCGCACACACAGAGCAGCCATTGCCTAAGTGGGCGCTAATAAAGTTACTTTCTTCAACAGGTAAAGACAACATTTTAGCGGTTTGACCTGCTACATAAAAATGGCTAGTGCCATGAAATCCATAGCGTCTAACCCCAAAGTCCTTATAAAGTTGATAAGGAAGGGCATATAGATAAGCAACCTCATCCATAGTTTGATGAAATGCGGTATCAAACACAGCTATTTGTGGTAAATCTTTAAATGATGCTTGTGCTGATGAAATACCTAGTAAATTAGCATGACCATGTAAGGGGGCCAGTGTGGCTGCTTGGGTAATACCTGCAATGACGTTTTCGTCAATTAAAACTGATTGGGTAAAGTGCTCGCCACCATGTACTACGCGATGGCCCACAGCTACTAATTGATCGTCTAAATTGTGATCTTTTATTAAATCAACCAGCGTATCAATTGCTTGGGCATGTGCTTGGTTAGCAGCGAGCTTAATAGTGGTTTTTTCTCCCTGAAACTTATATTTAATTGAGGGAGCATTATCACCTAGGCGCTCCGCTAAACCTGATATAATGTCGTTTCCTGTGTTTGCATCAATAATTGCAAACTTTAGACTTGAGCTTCCACAATTGAGTACCAAAACATGGTTCGGATTATTTGGGAGTGTTGGCATAGATTCATTTTCCATTTAAGTATTAATCAGTACACTTGGTTGATGTATAAGCCTTTGTGGCTTAGATAAGCCTAGACTAAAGTGTAGTAGACTTTATTAAAAGAGCTTTGTGAGATTCTTTCGATAATTTATGCTTTTTGTGAGTTTTACTAATGAAATTAAGCATTTTTACCGATAAAGTGAAAGCAGCTATAATTGTGTTACACTTTTATAAGTATTACGTTTGTTGAAATGTTACAAACCGAGACTATGAGGATTTATTAATGCAAAAAAGTGTGATATCGCAAGTTCAATTAGGGCGTTCTTATGCTAAAACATGGCCAATGCGTAAAGAGGTCGCGCCATTATTTGCAGAATTTAAAGTGATCAGAGCCACTGAGCTTGCAATCACAGTAATGCCAATATTAGCCATGCTGACCCTGTTTTTTCAGATTAATTATTTAGGCTCAGATTTTCTGCCCCAAGCGATTGCCAGTAGTTTGTTTTTTATCTCGTTGCCATTACAAGGGCTTTTATGGTTGGGTAAACGTGCGCAAACTGAATTAGAGCCTGCTATGCAGCAATGGTATAACGAGTTATTTGCAAAAATGGTTGCTAACGGTTACGACGCGCAAATGGGAAAAAACAAGCCCCGCTATTTGGAGCTTGCCGAATTACTAAAAGATATGTTCGATAAAATGGATAAAACGTTTACTAAAGAGCAGTTTTAGTAAATTGCGTAATGTAAAATGACAATGTGACGCTATGCTGTTGTTTTTGCTCAAGTGCTTGCCAATGTTCTGGTCTAAATTTCCACGCAAATGGCGTCATCATAATTAAGTTCTTAACATCGTTAAATGTAAGCGATACCTGCTCTGTTATTAATTGTTGCGATGTATTTTCAAAGCCCGCAGGTGCTGTTATTTGTGTGTGCTCGTTTACGTTGCTATAAATATAATCTTTTAGTTCTTTCAAATGAGTTGGGCCTGGGCTTGCCACAATTAAGCAACCATTATCTTTGACCAGACGTGCAAGTTCACTGTCAAATAAAGGCGCAAATACACTAACCAAAACGTCAGCAAGGTGATCATCAAAAGGCGCTTGGCTAATTGAAGCAACACTAAAATGGCATTGTTTGTAACGTTTTGCCGCATATTTTACTGCCGACTTTGATATATCCACACCGTATACGCTAGCCTGGCTGTTGTTAGCAATAGCGTGAGTATAAAACCCTTCACCACACCCCAAATCAATCACTATTTCAGCATTAAGTGGCTTAACGATATTGGCTAGAGCCGTTTGTAAAAAGCCATAATAACCTTGTTCTAAAAATGAGCGCCTAGCTTGTACCATTTCCAGCGAATCGCCAGGCTGTTTAGAGTTTTTGTTTTGCACAGGGAGTAAGTTTACGTAGCCTTCTTTGGCAAAATCAAAGCTGTGATTGTTATCGCATCTCAATGTTTTATCATTGAGTGCCAGTGGCTGTTTACAAATAGGGCAATGGTAATGAAGACTCATGAGCCTAAATAGTCCTTATCAAAAAAAGTTTTTACCCAATGTGGGCGATAGGTGATCAGTACAGTGATTGCCATACCGTTTAGCATAGCTTCAGGAAAGGCCAAAATAGGACTTAGGTAAATATAATTCTCGCTCAGCTGATGCCAACTATATTCACCTATTGCGTAATAAAAAGCTCCACCGAGTATAATGTTAATACAGGCAACGACACCCGCTGTTAAAAAGCTACAAACAAATATATAGATAAAAAAATGCCGTGCTAAATAGTGATAACACACGATAAAAACTAAATAGCTGAATAACACCGGTATAAAGGCACTAATGATGAGTTTTAATGCGACTAATTCAGGTGTTATTTGTCCAAAAGCAGTTAAAAGCGCTGTTGCGAGTACACAACTTAATATAGCAAGACGCCAACCTAATGTTAGGGTAACTGCGGTAATGCCTAAAATATGCAGATCGAGACCGGGCAAAATACCGGCCTTTATACGCCATAACAAAGCGAGTACCAGTGCACAGGCAAACACACCTGATTGTCTTGCTGGGGTATTAAATAAATTACTGTATGTTGATTTGTTAACGCTTAAAAAGCCGATAACGATGACAACAATCCACAGTAACCCTTGTAATTGCGCGCTCAACATAATTATTAACTAAACTCTGACCAAATAGGCGCATGATCTGATGGTTTATCGATAGCGCGCAATTCATAATCTATGCCTGTGTCGATACAGCGAGCTGCTAAATCATGCGTTGCTAGTACCACATCAATTCGTAGGCCGCGGTTATCAACAAATCCTTTTGAACGATAGTCAAACCAAGAATATTGGTCGTTAATTTCTGGGTTTTGTTCTCTAAAGGTGTCTTTAAAGCCCCAATTTAATAAGGTAGCAAGCCACTCACGTTCAACGGGTTGAAATGAACATTTACCCGTTTTTAACCACCGTTTTGCGTTTACTTCACCAATACCAATATCTAAATCGGTAGGGGAGATATTAATATCACCCATAACAATTACATCTTGGTCAGGAGTGAAATGGCTATTTAGATGGGTCATTAAATCTTGATAAAATTGACGTTTATACGGGAACTTAGTTTCGTGATTAATGTTATCGCCTTGTGGGAAATAGCCATTCATTACATGTAAGTCACGGCCATTCTCTTGCTCTACAGTGACGCTAATCATCCGCTTTTGCGACTCATCGGTGTCAGTAGTGAAGCCTTTTAATACCGATTTAGGCTCTTTTTTGCATAACATTGCCACACCGTAATGGGCTTTTTGCCCATGAAAATAAACGTGGTAACCCATATTTTGTACATCATCTAGCGGAAACGCTTCATCGTGTACCTTGATCTCTTGAAGACCGATAATATCTGGCTGGTGTTTATCAATAATAGCTTGTAACTGGTGTAGACGAGCGCGCAGGCCATTGATATTAAAAGAAATCACTTTCATAAAGTTAACCTTCAAATTTATTTTCATTGTTAGCTAAATTGTATCAGCATTTAGAGCGACATAACATGACCCAAATGAGAAAATAACTGCACAATTGTTGCTCAATTACTGCTTAATGTTTAAACATTGTAAATGCATTATTAAATAACAAAATAAATAAAATATTCAATTGATATGTTAAAAGTTGTCTATATAATGCGCAGAAATCGTTTGTTTAACTCGTTCAAATAGGACTACCCCTGATGAAAACTCAATTACTTTTAGCTGCCTCTCTTTTTGTTTCTGTTACTGCTTCTGCACAAAGCAATACATACTTTAGCAAAGACAACAAATTAGAGTCTAACTTGTGTGTAGTAAGCGCCAATGAAGGTTTTTCAGCTGCACGTAAAATGGCTGCAAAGCATGGTATGTACTTATCGCGTTATTCAAAAAGTATCCTATGTAATGGTCAAGATATCCGCGATATAGCTAAAAAAGAATCAGCGGTTCAAGTTGCTTCATCTAAAGTTGAAGTATTTGCAAAAGATTCACATCAAGAAACACAGTTATGTATGACTGCATTAAAGCAAGGCTTACAACCAGTACGTAAGCAAATTGGTAACTTAAACACATTAAAGTGTAATGGCCAAAACGTAACTGATTTTGTAAAGCGTTACCAAGACGCTGCAATCTAAATTGCCGTATTTGATATAAACAGCTCGGTTCTTACCGAGCTTTTTTTTTGCAAAAATTACCACAGTAGTTTGCAAAAATTGCATTGTCGAATATCGCTGCACAAGAGTTTTGTTTTTAAGTTATTGTTTTTATTGAATTATAATTCTGGCATCGTATTTGTATTATTTAAATTGAAATTTATTAATTTACAAGGATACGTCTTATGAAAAAATTAACGATAGCTTCTACTATTTTAGCCGCATTGAGCTTAGCTGCATGTTCTTCAAATCAGGGTCTAGAAAAAATCGACAGTGATTTTGCAAGCTTAGATAACGATAGCGATGGTTTTATCTCAAAAACTGAAGCTGACGATGATAGTATTTGGCAACACTTTTCAAATATAGATACAAATATAGATAATCAAATAAGTCGTACTGAATATGACGCTTATATGCAGCTAAATGCTGGTAAAGTTGCAACTGATAGTGAAGTAAGTGAGTCTGCATTTAAGGCTGATATTGCGAAGTTTGATAAAATAGAAAATGACTTTAAAAGCTTAGATAATGACAGCAACGGCTTTATTTCAGTTACTGAAGCTGACGATGATGATATTTCAAATCACTTTGGCTACATGGACAGCAATAAAGATAAACGAGTAAGTAAAAATGAGTTTAATAGCTATATCCAAAAGCATGGTGATTCTGTTGCAGAAGACGATGCACTTGAGCAATTTAAAAATAGCTAAATTACATTATTAAATACACTTGATACCAAGCCAGTGTTTTTCACTGGTTTTTTTATACCTATTAAATGTTATTTTATTAATATGTTTTCCTAGTTTGCCGTTGTTCTGTCATAATAGATGGCTGTGTGTTTTTATTAACTTTAGAGTGATTATGGTTGGTCGGCGAATTAGTGATGAACAATTAATTGAAATCATTGAAGCGGCGATTTTCGTGGCAGACAAGCCCGTATCAAAACGTCATCTTAAGGACACGGTTTTAAACGACTTAGCAATTTCTATGGCGCGCATTAATGATGCTGTAGAGGCCATTCAAATTCACTATCAGACGCGTGGAATACGTTTAGTTGAGGTAGGGAGTGGCTATCGTTTTCAAGCGTGCAGTAGTTTAAGCCCATGGTTGAGTAATTTATGGCAAGAACGTGCGCCTAAGTACTCGAGAGCTTTACTCGAAACCCTGTCGCTAATTGCCTATAAGCAACCCATTACCCGTGGTGAAATTGAGCAAGTACGGGGTGTAGCAACTGGCTCAAATATTATTAAAACTCTGCTTGAAAGAGAGTGGGTTAAAGTAGTTGGGCATAAAGAAGTACCCGGTAAACCGGCACTTTATGCAACGACTAAACAATTTTTAGATTATTTTTCGATAACGGGACTTCATGATTTACCCGCATTGCCAGAGCAACAGCAAAGTAAAATTACCCAGTTATTAAGTGATCCTTCTGTGAGAGAACCATCCAAATGAGTATACAAGGTGAAAAGTTACAAAAAGTCCTAGCCCGTGCAGGGGTAGGTTCACGCCGTGAAATGGAAAAATACATCGACGCTAACCGCGTGAGTGTAAATGGTAAAGTGGCGAAATTAGGTGACAGGGTTGAAGAAACCGATTTAATTCGTGTGGACGGTCACACTGTTAAAATTGAAGAAAAAGCTGACAGAATTTGTCGTGTGATTATGTATAACAAGCCTGAAGGTGAACTAAGCACCCGTAAAGATCCTGAAGGGCGTAGAACTGTATTTGATCGTTTACCCCGTATTGATGGTGACCGCTGGATAGCGGTAGGGCGATTAGATGTGAATACGTCAGGGCTAATGCTTTTTACCAATGACGGTGAATTAGCGAATCGCTTAATGCACCCGAGTTACGAAGTTGAGCGCGAATACTCCGCTCGTGTATTTGGTGAAGTGACTGACGAAACGATGAAAAACTTACTTCGCGGTGTAGAGCTTGAAGATGGTCCGGCTAAATTTACCGGCATAAAGCCTATGGGCGGTGAAGGAATTAACCGCTGGTACAACGTAACACTTAATGAAGGTCGTAATCGCGAAGTTCGTCGTCTATGGCAATCACAAGATGTGGAAGTATCACGCCTAATTCGTATACGCTACGGTAAATTAGAGCTTGATAAGCGTGTACCACAAGGTGGTTGGATTGAGTACGATTTAGACACAGTTAACTATTTACGTAAAACAGTTAAACTTGGTAAAGAAACCCAAACTAAGCTGTCGGTTATCCCTGAAAAACGTAAAGATAAGCGCGCTAAAATAAATCAAATTCGTAAGGCGGTTAAAAAGCACAATCAACGTGTGAAACCGACTAAACGTAAGTAATCAAATCATAAAACAAAAAAGCCGCTTTTTATAGCGGCTTTTTTACGTTTAAAACTAAATATTATTTTTTAACTTGTGCGTCTAACGATTGGCCATTGATATCTTTTGAGTCATCGCTCATTAAGTAGAGATAAGTTGGCATTAGATCTTCAGGTGTCGCGAGTAAATCTCGATCTTCGCCCGGGAATGCGCTTGCTCGCATTGACGTACGGGTTGCACCTGGGTTGATACAGTTTACACGGATTGGCGTTTTTTCAACTTCACACGCCCATGTCTGCATCATACCTTCTACTGCAAATTTAGAAATTGCATATGGTCCCCAAAACTCTCTTCCTTTGCGACCCACACCCGAAGAAGTAAATACTACAGATGCACTCTTTGACTTTCGCATTACAGGGAATAGCGCTTTAGTGATCATCGCTTGTGCGGTGACGTTTACTTTCATCACATTTTCAAATGTTGATGAACAAAAATGTTCTAACGGCCCTAAAGTACCTAAAATACCTGCGTTATTTAATAGTCCATCTAAGCGGCCAAATTGGCTCTCGATAGTTGCAGCTAAATCACGATAGTTTTGTTTAGTTGCACCTTTTATATCCATAGGCACAATAGCGGGCTGCGGGTAGCCAGCATTAATGATTTCGTCATACACACATTCTAATTTATTAGTTGTTTTTCCTAATAAAATAACGGTTGCACCATGTTTTGCATAGGTAATAGCTGCGACACGGCCAATCCCATCACCTGCGCCTGTGATCAAAATTATTTTGTCTTTAAGTGCGTTTTCAGTTGCTTGATAGGTATGCATAAAAGTACCAATGTTTAAATTTTTATTGATTTTAACATAGCAAATCGACAAGTAATCGAATTTATTGCAAATTTAGGTGGCGAAACCAGAAACTTTAAGTTAGATTTAACTGGTCTAATGTCTCATTAATATACTAGCTACATTAAATTAACTTAATTACACTGACTATATACACACTATAAAAATAAGATTTGTGCGGAGAACACTATGAAAAAAATGCTACTCTCGCTCTCAGTTGCAGCTGCATTAGCAGGCTGTGGCGGCGGAGAAACGTTAGAAGATGTTAAAAACAATTCAGTTACAGTTATTCCCAAAGCGACGGTAAAATTTGACCCTGCAAATGGTGTTATTTCGGTTCCTAATGATTTATTAATGAGTGGCACCCTCGATGGTACTATAAATATTCCAGGGGAGTTAAATAGCGAAAATGTTTCTATCCCTAGAACTGCCTATGCAGATCCGCAACTAGCAATAGGCGCACTTGATGGCTGGTCTACTCAAGTGCCATTCAAAATTGATCTAACCTTTCCACCGGGCATTAGCCTTGATGAAACGTCTGCAGCTTCACCAGGCTCTGTACGTATTTTTGAAGTTATCATGGGTGCAAGCCTAACTGATGCCGAATGTTCGCAAGCACCAGCCGGTGCAGCATGTAAATTAGTAGGCGAATTGACCTTTGGCGTGGACTTTGTAACCCAAGCTTCTGGTGACGCAGTAGCTATTGTCCCACTTAAGCCTTTTAAAGCCGGTAGTTCATACATTAATGTGTTAACGACTGGACTGAAAGATTCAGAAGATCGCTCGATTGAACCATCTTCAACTTATGCCACTGTTAAACAAGAAGCGCCTTTAGTAACGCCATCACAACTTGCGCTGCAAGGGGCTGTTAATAGCTACGAAAACGTAGTGGTTAGCTCTGGTGATATTACCAAAGACGATATTATTTTTTCTGCTGCCATGACAATGCAATCAGCAGGACCAGTGCTTGGCACGATTAAAAAGGTTTTAGCAGCAAGCCTAACAGAGCCAACAATTCCAACTCCTGCGTTGCAAATTCCAACTCAGCCAATGGCTAACGTACAACAAGCTTTTGCATTGCAGGGTGTTACCGTGCCCGATATATTCCAAGTTGCACAATATCAAAAAGGCAGCATCCAGCTACCTATGTATTTAGGTACACCTACGGGTAAAGAGATCAGTGATCTAAATGATACTTACTGGCAAGGTATGTGTGACAGTGCCGTTGCTATTTTAGGTTACAAAGCGCAAGCTGGTGAAGCGTTCCCAACCGATCCCATTAGCACTAATGATGCGATGTGTGCTGCTTTGAGTGATGGACAGCTTCGTGATTTAGGGCTTGATAGCACTAAACACTTAACTAAATATAACTCACTTCCTAAAATGCAAAGCATGGCGAATGTGCCAGTACAAATTACCAAGCCAATTTTACCGGTTGTTAATGCATACCGTTCAGGTTTAGGTTTAGAGCCATTTACTGCTATGCCAGCAGGTGGTTGGCCTGTAGTTATTATGCAACATGGTATTACCACGCAAAAAGAAAGCATGTTGACACTAACAGCGCAGCTTTCATTACAGGGTTTTGCCACAGTTGCAATTGATCATCCTCGTCATGGTGAGCGTGGTGTAGATGTTGATGTAGACGGTAACGATGATTTTAACGCAACAACAGGCTCTGTACTTAGCTACATGAACTTGAGCTCTTTACTGGTCGCCAGAGATAGTTTACGCCAGTCAAGTGCTGACTTACTTGGTCTACGTTTAGGCTTAAATTTCAGTGGTGACAGTTCACTAAATTCTACTGATGTATCTTACATTGGCCATTCACTAGGCTCAATTGTAGCACCTGCATTTATTGCACAAACGAATAGCCCATTAGCCGAACAAGTAGATCCATTATTTAAGGTTAACGCTGTAGCATTAGCAAGCGGCGGCGGTGGTATTGCTAGCTTCTTGTTAGAATCAGCAGCATTTGGACCATTTATTCAAGGTTCTGTGCTTTCTCAAGCAGGAACTGCTGAAGCTGATGAGTTTAATGCATTCTTAAACGCTGATGCTTTATCAAACTGTGGTGCTTTGTTACCAGACATGCAGGACTTCTTGAGCTGTGGCTTTAATGAGTTTGCAGCATCGCTAACTATGGCGGGTGAAACTGATAAACTAGCTAATATAAAGGGCGTAATGACGCAGTTTGTATTTGCAGCACAAACAGCATTAGATAGTGGCGATCCTACTAACTATGCTGCAACGGTTAAAGCACTTGAAACACCTGTTTACATGAATGTTGTGGTAGGTGATGGCACAGAGAATAACAAGCCAGACCAAGTTATTCCGCCGATGACTGCCAGCAATCCAATTGCAGGTACTGTTCCTCTAGCTAACTTTATGGGGTTAGAAACTGTGAGTACAACTCAAGCGCCAACAGAGATGGGCTCTAGCTATTTAGTTAAATTTAACACAGGTCATCATGGCTCTGTGTTAACACCGGCGCAAGATGAAAGACAGTCGACTACAGTAGCGGGTAGCGCAGCAGCAAATGCAGAAATGCAATTGCAAATTGCAACTTACCTAGTATCACGTGGACGTTTATTATCTGTATCAGATACTGATATTGTGACTAATTAGTAGCCAACCACTCAATTAAGTCTAAAAAGCCACTGTTAAGTGGCTTTTTTTTGCTTTAAAGCATGCTAAATTGACTGAAATTTATAAACGGAGAATACAGTTGGAATTTTTATACGAGTACGGTTTGTTTTTTGCTAAAACCATTACCTTTGTTATTGCTATCGCTGTCATTTTAACCTTAATTGTAAGCTCGGCTGTTAAGCCAAAAGCAAAAAAAGGTGAGATTGAAATTGATGATTTATCGGAGCAACTTACCAATATAAAAGAAAGTTTTTTAAATAATACGCTAGGTAAAAAAGAGTTAAAAGCCTATCAAAAGCAACAAAAACTAGAGCAAAAAAAAGCTGAAAAAGATGAGCCTAAATCACGACTCTACGTTATTGATTTTAATGGTAGTATGGATGCGCATGAAGTAGAAAGTTTGCGCGAAGAAGTGACTGCGATTATTTCAATCGCGGACCCTAAAAAAGATAAAGTGCTAGTTCGTCTTGAAAGTGGTGGTGGCGTGGTACATGGCTACGGGTTAGCTGCATCACAACTACAACGTTTTAAGTCAGCTGGTATTGAGTTAACCGTATCAATAGACAAAGTTGCAGCTAGTGGTGGCTACATGATGGCCTGTGTAGCAGATCATATTATTGCCGCGCCGTTTGCAATTGTTGGCTCTATTGGTGTGATTGCACAAATTCCAAACTTTAATAAAATCTTGAAGAAAAATGATGTTGATTTTGAACAAATTACGGCGGGCGAATTTAAACGTACGCTAACACTTTTTGGTGAAAATACCGATAAAGCCCGTGAAAAATTTCGCGAAGAGATAGAGCAAACCCATGTGTTATTTAAAACCTTTGTGAGCACACAGCGTCCCAGTTTGAATATGGACTTAGTGGCAACGGGTGAACATTGGTTTGCAACCCAAGCGATTGAAAAAGGCTTAGTTGATACCATTAAAACCAGTGATGATGCCTTACTAGAGCAGCAACATCAGCATCAAATATACAAGGTGCAATATAAAATTAAAAAAGGGCTAAGTGATAAGCTTGCAATAGGGCTCAGCCATGGTGTGAATAAGGCAGGAGTGAGTTTAATGTCAAAATTTAAGGCGTTAAACCCTTAATAATTTCATAGCTTATACATAATAAAAAAGCCTTGTTACTTAATGAAGTAGCAAGGCTTTTTTTATAACTCAAGATAGAAGCTGTTAGTCAATTGACTTGTGATAGTCTTCTAAATCTTTAGCTGCATTAGGGTCGTTGAAAATACTTTCATCTAGTTCACCCTCACTTTTAGCCACAACACAGGTTACCATACAGTCGCCTGTTACATTTACTGCGGTGCGGGTCATATCAAGTAGTCTATCAACACCTATTATAATTGCGATTCCTTCAACAGGTAAGCCTACTTGGTTAAGTACCATGGCCAGCATAATTAAACCAACGCCAGGAACACCCGCTGTGCCAACCGAGGCAAGCGTTGCAGTTAGTATTACCATTAAGTAATCAGAAATAGTTAAATCAACACTAAATACTTGAGCAATAAATACCGTAGCGACACCTTGCATAATTGCAGTGCCATCCATATTAATGGTTGCGCCTAAAGGTATAGTAAATGAAGCGACAGAGTTATTAGCCCCTAGCTTCTTCGTTGCAGTCTCAAGTGTGATAGGCATAGTTGCGCTGGAACTTGAGGTACTAAAAGCAAATAAACAGGTGTGTTTCATTTTAGCTAAGAAAGTAAGCGGGTTTAGGCCTGTAAGTATTTTTAGCAGAAGAGTGTAGTTTACGAATGCATGTAATAACAGGGCTAAAACAACCACGCCAAAATACTTAGCTAAGCTCACAATTAAGTTAAGCTCGATGGTAGTAAATAACTTAGCCATTAAGAAAAATACGCCGTAAGGGGCAATATTCATTAATAAAGTAACTAGTTTTAAGATAACGGTGTTCAAGTCTTCAAATACTGTTGCTACACGTTTGCCTGCTTTACCGCTAAGTGCCATTGCAATACCAAATAATAAAGCAAACACAATAACTTGTAGCATATTTCCTTTGGCCATTGCTTCAAATGGATTGGTTGGGAACATATCAATAATAACGCGAGCTAAAGTAGGCGCTTCTTTTGCGTCGTAGCTTGCTTGCGAAGGCAGCCCAATCCCTTCACCTGGGTTAAATAGTAACGCCAGTGAAATTGCTACTGTGATTGCGATCGCTGTGGTAACCAAATATAGACCAATCGATTTTCCACCTAAACGACCTAATTTTTTAGGATCGCTTAAACTACAAGTACCGCACACAAGCGACACAAAGACGAGGGGAACAACTAGCATTTTTAAGCTAGCTATAAATATTTGTCCACCTACATGGAAAAGGCCATCAACAAAAAAGGCTTTAATTGGCAAAGAGAATAACCCAAGAGGGATTAGGTAATCGTCTTCACCAGCTAATATAGCCTGAAATATAAAGCCTACTGCAACACCAAGAACCATACCAATCATGATGCGAGTAGTTAAACTCATCGAACGGATTTTAGACATATTTCCAATCTATTTTTTATAAATTTGGCATAGACTAACAGCATGTAATTTTTTTTACAGAAAAAACGTCAACTTTTTTAAAAATTTTTATCGCAAAAAGAAGTAAAAAACTGAGATTTTAGACTAAGTTATAGGTTAACATTAAGTAAATAAGTTTAACTTAGTAATAGCGCATTGGAGAAACATATGCCTTTAACCCGTTTGCTTAGCATTATATTGCTCAGCTCATTACTCATCGCTTGTGGCGGTGGTGGCTCACTTGAGAAGACAGGAACCGTTGGTGGGGATACTGGAGGCGACAATGCCGTACTAGATACCCAAGTTGAACTTAATTTTGAAGATCGTATCGTTACCGCTAACAATCCGCTTGAGGTCGTTGCGACTGTAACTGACAGTGATGGACAACCCGTTGTTCGTCAAGAAGTTAGTTTTACTACAACACTTGGTTCTTTCATACCTGCTACAGCAAGCGCATTAACAAATACAAGTGGTGTTGCAACTATAGAGCTCAGTGCAGGCAGTGTTGAAGGAGCAGGAACCATTGTTGCAAGCTACGAAGGCTCAACAAGCAAGCTCGGTTTTTATACCGCCGGTGACGAGCCGCAATCTAACGACGATGCTGCAAATATTGACATTAAAATCTTACAAAACTGTCCTGATAGTTGGTTAAATATAGATAGAGATTCTTTTGAACTTGATCCATCAGATTGTTCACAAAATAGTAATTTACTGGGTCAGCAAGCGATTGTTTATGCAAAAATCACAAAACCTGGTAGTAATACGCCAGCCAGCAATGTGTTAGTTCAAGCGACAACCACGCTAGGCATTTTATTACCTGAAAGCTTAACGGCTAAAACTGATGCGTTTGGTGTGGCTATTTTGAATTTATTGCCTGGCAGTAGCTCAGGTGTTGGCCAAGTTGAATTAACCGCACAGGGCGGAGTCGCGAGTGCTTTATTTGAAATTAACGCTGTTCAAGTAAATGTAAATCTAAGCGCAGGTATTGCTACCGGTGATGTACTATCTGCCGGCTCTACCACGATTATTACGGCTCAGATTGTAGACGGTAGTAATAATGTATTTACTACCCCGCTGGAAGTGCAATTTACTTCTGCTTGCGCAGAAGAATCTACCCCCAGAGCCACTATCGATAATGTGGTAACGAGTATCGGTGGTACGGCAAGTGCAACATACAAAGCTGATGGCTGTAATGGTATAGATACGATTACCGCGACCGTAGTTACAGGTGGTAATGTTGCAACAAAAACCATAAACATCAATGTAGCTGCGGCTCAAACAGGTTCAATTGCGTTTATGGGGGTGACTAATCAAGTATTAGCTATTAAAGGAGCGGGCGGTCAAACCTTGACTGAAAATTCAGAGCTCACCTTTAAGCTCTTAGATGTAAATGGAAATCCAGTGGGTCAAAAGCAAATTGATTTTGCACTTTCACAAAACCCCGGTGGTGCTTTATTAGATAGCGCATTTCAATTTACTAACAATGAAGGTTTAGTGACTGTAAACGTTCGCTCAGGAAAAGCTGCTGGTATTTTATCTGTGATTGCCTCACATCAGATTGACAGTAGCGATACCTCACAAAATAGTGTGATCTCTATTGTCTCTAATGACATTACTATTACGACTGGTGTTCCAGATCAGGATAGTTTCACGCTTGCAGTGCAAACCTTTAATACCGAGTCATTAAACGAAGCTGGGGTGACTACAGACTTAACCGTATTTGCAGCCGATCATTTTAATAATTTTGTACCAGATAACACGGCAATTTATATTGCCAGTGAAGGTGGTGCAGTTGGCACTATTGATGATGAACAATTTACACCTTTATTACTTTGTCGCACCATAGACGGTGTGTGTAAAGCGCAGTGGCGTAGTCAAAACCCAATTCCATACCATTACAGCATTTACAATAATTCTATTGCAGATAAATGCGACCGTTATTTTGGACAATCTGCACCTTGTACTTTAGGTATCAGAGAATCACAACTCGACGCAAATGGTAACTTAATTAATTATTTAGATAGCAATGGCGATCCAATTGCGCTAACTGATGCGCCTAATAACGCGCCAATTGATTATCCACTTGGTGGGCGTGTTAGCTTACTTGCTTATTCTGTGGGTGAAGAGTCATTTAATGATGTATCTGCCAACGGTGAATTTAATCAAAACGAGTTTGACTCAACTTTACAAGATTTACCTGAAGCCTTTATAGATTTTAATGAAAATGGGGTGTTTGATGGGAATTTACCAGCCCCAACAAATCCTGTGGATTCTAATGGTGGTGAAGATGAGTGGTATGTGGAACGCTCAGGTGCACAAGATAATGGCCAGTATGACAGTGGTGATGGTATATACAATGGCTTACTATGTAGTGATGAAGCCCTAGCTGCAAATGCATGTACCCGTGAAACAGTTAATGTGCGCGCTCGTTCAGAGTTAGTTATGTCAGGTAGTACACCTTACATTAGAGCTGTAACGGCTTTAAATAACTGTAGTTTAAGCGATGGTATTCGCTTAGAAGCTTCTGATATGGCAGGTATGTGCGACATAAACCTTATTGATATTAGCAATTCAACACCTTACAGCGCGATTTCAGTGACTATTTTCTTCAGTGACATTCATAATAATCCACTACCTGCGGGTACTACAGTGAGCGTTACTGCCGACAATGGTGTATTAAGAGGGTTAACAGATTACACCGTGGTTAATACTGCACAAAAAACGCCAATCTCTGTCTCAGTTAATATTACTAAAGAGGCTGAGCCAAATGATGTTGATTCTGGGTTTTTATACATTGAGTTTGAAACGCCTGGTGGTGTAAAAACACAATATACCGTGATGTCGATTTTAGACGAACCTAAGGTTTAAAATATGTGAAGGATAAAAAATGCCAACCAATAAGGTTGGCATTTTTGTTTCTATTCTATATATTCCACATCAATTATTCAAAAAACGCTGGTTTGTTTAAATTAACAACAGAAATTGTTTGTTTATTCAGTAAATACTGAAAAGTTTGTATTAAAAGCTTGTAAGAACTAGTGTTTGTAGATATACCTATAAATATTCGCGCCGCATGAGTCGGCTAAACACATTTAAAAAACTAGGTTAGAAATAGGCAACTATGGGCAAATCGCTAGTAATTGTAGAGTCACCTGCTAAGGCTAAAACAATTAATAAATACTTAGGTAATGATTTTATCGTTAAGTCCAGTATTGGGCACGTACGAGATTTACCTACATCAGGATCAGGCAAAAACAAAGTACCAGCAAGCAAGACACCTGCTGAGGTTCGTAAAATGCCACCTGATGAGAAAGCAGCGTATAAACAGCAACGTGACTATTCTAACTTAGTCGCGCGTATGGGCATTGATCCTGAAAAAGGGTGGGAGCCACATTACGAAGTATTACCGGGTAAAGAAAAGGTTGTTCAAGAATTACAAAAGCTTGCCCAAAATGCTGATCAAATCTATCTCGCAACGGATTTGGATAGAGAAGGGGAAGCAATTGCTTGGCATCTTCAAGAAATCATTGGTGGCGAACCTGAAAAGTATAAACGCGTCGTGTTTAACGAAATCACTAAAAATGCAATACAACAAGCGTTTGAAACTCCGGGTGAATTGAACACCGATATGGTTTTTGCACAGCAGACTCGTCGTTTCCTAGACCGCGTTGTTGGTTTTATGGTCTCGCCTTTATTGTGGGCCAAAGTTGCACGAGGTTTATCTGCAGGACGAGTTCAATCTGTTGCAGTGCGTTTATTGGTAGAACGCGAACGTGAAATTAAAGCATTTATTCCTGAAGAGTTCTGGGATATTCATGCAGACGTTAAAAATAGCGAGTCAGACTTACGTTTAGAAGTCACTAAACAAGCAGACAAGCCATTTAAGCCTGTAAATGAAGCACAAGCTACAGCAGCAGTTAAAAGCCTTGAGAATGCCGAATACAAAGTTGTAAGCGTTGAAGAAAAACCAAGTAAGAGTCGCCCAAGTGCGCCATTTATTACTTCAACCATGCAACAAGCCGCCAGTACTCGACTCGGTTATGGCGTTAAAAAGACCATGATGCTTGCGCAGCGCCTATATGAAGGTGGTTATATTACCTATATGCGTACCGATTCAACTAATCTATCAAAAGATGCGGTTGAGATGTGTCGTGAGTATGTGACCAATGAGTTTGGTGCAAAATATTTACCTGCTGATCCAATTAACTATAGCTCAAAAGGCAATGCACAAGAGGCGCACGAAGCGATTCGTCCTTCTAGCGTATCGGTACTTTCAGGGCATGTTGAAGGTGTTGATGCCGATGCTAAAAAGCTTTATGAGCTTATCTGGCGTCAGTTCGTGGCTTGTCAAATGGTGCCTGCTGAATACGACTTAACCACATTAACCGTTGCCGCCAATGATTTCACATTAAAGGCAAAAGGCCGTGTGCTTCGCTTTGACGGTTGGACAAAAGTACAGCCAGCAGTGCGTAAAAAGAACGAAGAAGATCAATCACTTCCTGCTGTTAAGCAAGGTGAAGTTCTCACCTTAGTTGAGCTTGATCCTAAGCAGCATTTTACCAAGCCGCCAGCACGTTTTAGTGAAGCGAGCTTAGTTAAAGAACTTGAAAAACGTGGCATTGGCCGTCCTTCAACTTACGCGTCTATTATTTCGACAATACAAGACCGTGGTTATGTACGAGTAGAGAATCGTCGCTTTTTTGCTGAAAAAATGGGTGAAATTGTTACCGATCGCCTAGTTGAAAACTTTACAGATTTAATGAACTTTGACTTTACCGCTAAAATGGAAGGTCGTTTAGATGATATCGCCGAAGGCGAGCGTGTTTGGACGCAAGTTCTCGATAAGTTTTATGCCGATTTTTCAACCCAGTTAAACATTGCTAAAGGCGAACCAGATGAAGGCGGGATGCGTCTTAATCAAATGGTAGAAACCGATATTGACTGTCCAACCTGTGGCAGAAAAATGGGCATTCGTACTGCTTCAACGGGCGTATTCTTAGGCTGTACAGGTTATAACCTGCCACCTAAAGAGCGCTGTACTACCACTATGAATTTAGTGTCGGGTGATGAAGCGGTTGCAGCTGATGTTGAAGACGTTGAAACAGAAACATTAATGCAAATGAAGCGCTGTCCTATTTGTGAAACAGCGATGGATTCATACCTTATCGACGAAACCCGTAAATTGCATGTGTGTGGTAATAACCCAGCATGTCAGGGGCATGTTGTTGAAGAGGGTACCTTTAAAATTAAAGGCTACGACGGCCCTATTATCGAATGTGATAAATGTGGCGCTGATATGGAATTAAAATCAGGCCGATTTGGTAAGTATTTTGGTTGTAACAACGATGAATGTAAAAATACACGTAAGTTGTTAAAAAATGGTGAAGCTGCGCCACCAAAAGAAGATCCAGTTCATATCCCTGAATTAGAATGTGAAAAGTCTGAAGCCTACTTTGTATTACGTGATGGCGCGGCCGGTATTTTCTTAGCAGCAAATACGTTCCCTAAATCACGAGAAACACGTGCTCCTAAAGTAGAAGAGTTACAACGCTTTAGAGATCGTATTTCGCCTAAGTTTTACTACCTAGCTGATGCACCAGCCAAAGATCCTGATGGCAACCTTGCTGTTGTGCGTTACAGTCGTAAAAACAAAGTTCAATATGTAATGACTGAAGTTGATGGTAAAGCAACTGGTTGGACGGCTCATTACGAGGGTGGTAAATGGGTAGAAGAGGCTAAGAAAAAAGCTGCGCCTAAAAAGAAAGCTGCAGCTAAAAAAGCGCCAGCTAAAAGTAAAGCTAAAGCCAAACCAAAAAAAGATGATAAATAATTAATTATTCATCGCTTTAATAATAAAAACCCGGAACGCACAGCCTGTGACAGTTCCGGTTTTTTTTTGCATTATCAAACCTATCGCAATGGCATTTTTAATCTGACTTTTTATTTTACAGAGTTAAAATGTAACCAATTTAGGTTTGAACTGCTCAATTATTCATTAAATCTTAACAGCAGTGACTTTGTTATAGCCTTCAGATGTTAGTTCATCATTCACACACTTTAAAACATAGTTATAAATTGCTTCATCGCTTACGTCGTCTTCTTTAGCCCAGCTAATACACATTTCTGTGAACTCTTGAATCGTTTCGGCTGAAGCGTCTGTAGTATCGCTTGTAACTGCATTTGCAGCTGATAAAACGAAAAATGGTGCAACGATTAACGCGAGTAATGTTTTATTCATTTTTTTATTCCTAAAAATGGAGTAACAATCGAATTATGCATTCAAATAATGCATGCATAAAACAAGTGTAACCAAGCCAGAACATCTCTGTTGGTAAGTTGATTTTTAATCACAATTATCACAAAGGAAAACGAAATATTTTTATCGTCAGGACAAGCATATTGTGTACCTATCTTTTATTTTAAGTGATTGTGTTACAGCTAGATTTGAGCTAATGTCGCGTTTTAATTTTTAGGTGCCCTTATGTCAGAGCCACACACAAATAATACAAATAAAAAAATACATCCTGTTCATAAAGTAGAGCATGCGCTTGAGTCGTTTATATTTAAAGGACGCTGGTTACTTGCCCCATTTTTTGTAGGCTTATTATTTGCTGTGGTTTTATTACTTATAAAGTTTTTTAAACAGCTATATTTGATGGGGATAGCGACGTTTACTGCTAGTAATCAAGAGTTGTTGGTTGGTATATTAACGTTAGTTGATACTGCTTTGTTAGCAGGGTTGCTGTTGATTATTATTTTTAGCGGCTACGAAAACTTTGTCTCTAAGCTTAATATCGAAAATCATGAAGACCGCCCAGTATGGATGGGCAAGGTCGGGTTTTCTGGTTTGAAAATGAAGCTGATCAGTGCAATCGTGGCTATTTCAGCCGTTGAGCTGCTTAAGGTATTTATAAGCTCTGCCTCTCATTCTAATGATGAACTACTCTGGAAAGTGCTAATACACGTTACGTTTGTGGTATCAGGTGTACTATTTGCTTTTACTGATTATTTAAATAGTAAAACAA